>JAHWJE010000215.1 GCA_019348575.1 Actinomycetota bacterium
TCTCGTGCAGCTTGCGCAGCGCCGTGTCCAGCGGTCGCTCTCCTGCGCCGACGAAGCCGCCCGGCAGCGCCCGCTCACCGCCGCCGTCACGCGCGACCGTGAGGGCGACGAGCCCCTCCTCGTGCACGGTCAGCACGACGACGTCCGTCGCCAGCGCGGCGGGGGCGGGGTAGCCCTCGCTGTTGGTCGCGGTCCAGCGCACGTCGACAGCCTAGTGCTGGTCGTCAGACGCCGAGGATCGCGCGCGCCTCGTCGGGCGTCGCGACCGGCCGCTCGAGCTCGGACGCGATCCGCACGATCCGCTGGACGAGCGCGGCGTTCGTCGCCCGCTCGCCGCGGCGAAACCAGAGGTTGTCCTCGAGACCGGTGCGGACATGCCCGCCGGCGAGGATGCAGTAGGCGTTGAGCGACAGCTGAGCGTGCCCGATCGCGCACACCGACCATGGCCAGTCGCCGGGGACCATCGACCGCAGGTGCTCCACCATCGCGACGGTCGCCGGGACGCCGCTGCCGGGCACGCCGAGCACGAACTGCATCACGAGCGGGTCGTCGAGCAGTCCTTCGTCGCGCAGCTGCAGCGCGAGGCCGACGTGACCCGTATCGAAGCACTCGACCTCGGGCCGCACGCCGAACTGGCGGAACTTCTGCGCCATCCGCCGCAGAAACGGCAGGTCGCCCTCGAAGAGCTGCTCGCGGAAGTTGATCGAGCCGCAGTCGAAGCTCGCCATCTCGGGTGCCAGCTCGAGCGGGCCGAGCCGCTCGTCGCGGACGGCACGGCCGCCGGCGCTGCCGCAGGAGAGGTTGACGATCGCCTCGCAGCCGGCCTCGCGCAAGGCGTCGGCGAGCGCGCGGTAGGCCTCGCGGTCCTGCGTCGGCGTGCCGTCGGGCTCGCGTGCGTGCAGGTGGATCACGGCGGCGCCGGCGCGCCACGCGGCGAGCGCGTCGGCGACGATCGCCGCGGGCGTCGCGGGAAGGTTCGGCCGGCGCACGGGGTCCGGATCGATCGACCCGGTGATCGCGCACTGGATGACGAGCGGGGCGGCCATGACGAGACAGTCTGGCGTGCCCGGTGAGCCGGCGGCGGGGGGTCGCCGCCGGCTCGGTGGGCGGGGGAGGGACGGCCGGGCGGGCTCGGCTACGCGGCCTTGACGGCCGAGATGTCGAGCGTGATCTTCACCTTGTCGCCGACGAGCGAGTTGCCGCTGCCCAGGACCTGGTTGAAGGTCATGCCGTAGTCGCCGCGCGAGATCTGGCCGCTGACCTCGAAGGCGACGCGCTCGTTGCCCCACGGGTCGGTCTCGGTGCCCTGGACCTCCGCGTGGAACACCTCGGACCGGGTGATCCCGTTGATCGTGAGGTCGCCGGTGATGCGAAGCATCGCGTCGTCGAGCTGCTCGATCGCGGTCGAGGTGAAGGTGATGTCGCCGTTGGTGTCGGCGCCGAAGAAGTCGGCGGAGCGCAGGTGCTCGTCGCGCGCCGGCTCGTTGGTGTCGACCGACGCGGCCTTGACGACGCCGTAGGCGCGGCTCGCGCTCACGTCCTCGCCGATCTCGAACGTGCCCTCGAACTCCTTGAACTCTCCGCGAACGGTGGCGATGCCGAGGTGCTTGACGGCAAAGCCGACCTTCGAGTGCGACGCGTCGACGATCCAGGTGCCGGTCGGGGCGATGGTTGCGGTGCTCACGTGTGTCTCCTTAGATCGGTGCCGGATTACTTGCTAGCGCAACTATAGCAAGGTAGTTGCGGCCGCAACCTTTCGCGCTATCCTGGGGTGGGCGCGATGACCGAGGAGACCGCTACCCACCGAGAGCCCGGGACCTGCTCGTCGGCCTATCGAACCGACGCGGACGGACTCGCGCACTGGACCGAGACGCATGCCGACGCCTGGATCGGCTTGCTCGAGACGCACAAGCAGCTCACGCGCGCGCTCGACGCCGAGCTCGCGACGCGGCATGGCCTCAGCCTCAGCGCGCTCGAGCTGCTCGCGCGGCTCGCTGCCGCCGAGGATCGCCAGCTGCGCCTCTCCGCGCTGGCGGCCGCGTCAGGTCTCAGCCTGAGCCGCGTGTCGCGGATCGTCGACGCGCTCGAGGCACGCCGGCTCGTCGCACGCGTCGCCTGCCCCAGCGACGCGCGCGCCGTGCACGCAAAGCTCGCCGACGCCGGCCTGAAGCTCGTCGTCGAGGCGCAGTCGACGCACTTCGCCTCCGTTCAGGCAGCGTTCTTCGACCAGCTCGACGACGACGAGATCGCCACGCTCGCGCGTGTGTTCGGGAAGTTCGCCCCGCGCGCGGCGGGGCAGTGCGACGCCGGGCGCTGACGCCGAGCACGCTCGACGCGGGCGCTGCCCGCCGTGCGGATCCCGCCACCGTCTACGGCCCGCTGTCGCCGGGTATGGACAGAGGATGCTCTCGAAGATCTTCAAGTTCTGGGCGGCCAAGCGACTCTTCGACATGCTCCGCAGTCGCCGCACCCGCCGCTGAGCGCCCGCCTTCCCAGTCCAGCCGGCTTCGCGGACTGCCGGCGTCCGCGGCCCGACCGCTGCGGCTTGACGGCCGCCGGCGACGGGTAGTGGTCGGCGGTGCTCGTTCGCTCCAGCCTGCGGTTCGGCCGGATCCTGGGGATCGAAATCGGCGCGAGCTGGAGCTGGCTGATCGTCGTCGCGCTGGTGTTCGTCTCGTTGGCGACGAGCGTCTTCCCGGCGACCAACCCCGGTCTGCAGGACGCCGCGTACGCCGCGATGGCGATCGTCGCGGCCGTGCTGTTCTTCGCGTCGCTGACCGCCCACGAGCTCGGCCATGCCGTGCAGGCGCGCAAGGAGGGCATGCAGATCGAGGGCATCACGCTGTGGGTCTTCGGCGGCGTCGCACGGTTCAGCGGGATGTTCCCGTCGGCGCGGGCGGAACTGCGGATCGCGCTGGCCGGACCTGCGGTGTCGCTCGTGCTCGGCGTCGCCTTCCTCGCCGCCGCGCTGCTGATCGACCTGCCGTCGGGGGTCGACGGGGTCACCTTCTGGCTCGGGCAGATCAACCTGTTGCTGTTGGTCTTCAACCTGCTGCCGGCGCTGCCGCTCGACGGCGGGCGGGTCCTGCGGGCGCTTCTGTGGATGAAGCGCCAGGACTTCCAGGCAGCGACACGTACGGCCGCCGCGCTGGGCCGGGGATTCGGCCAGCTGATGGTCGCGGGCGGGCTGCTGCTCGTGATCTTCACCGGCACGTTCAGCGGGCTGTGGCTTGCCCTGATCGGCCTCTTCCTGCTCGGCGCCGCCGAGGCGGAAGCCCAGGCGGCGGTCACCAGGGACGCGCTCGGGCGCCTGCGCGTCAGCGACCTGATGGTCGCCGAGCCCGTCAGCGTCGGTCCGGACGTCCCGCTTGACCGGTTCATGGATGAGGTGTTCCTCAGGCGCCGCCACACCGCCTACCCCGTCATCGCCGCAGACGGGCAGCCGCTCGGCATCGTGTCCTTCCGACACGCGGCCGCGCGGCCACGGGCCGACTGGCCGCGCCACACCGTCGCCGACGCGATGGTCCCGCTCGAGCGCGCGCTCGTGCTGGGCGGCAACGGCGAGCTGGGCGACGCCTACCTCAAACTGCTCGCCGACCCTCTTCACCGCGCGCTGGTGCTCGACGAGCTGCGCGCCCACCTGATCGACGGCCTGCAGCTCGCGCCGTCGGGGCTCTACGCGGTGACGCGGGCGCAGGAAGCGGGGTGCAGCTACGTTCGCTCTACCTGACGTACGCCGCGCGGCGAGGGGCGCTGCGTCGGCGCGCGGCTCGCCTCCGCGGTGCGCGGGCGCATGCTCCTCCGGCACACGGGCGACAGCCTGCCGGGCCACGCCGGCGCGCGGCTGCGGTTGGTGGTCGTCACGACGAATGCTGCCGGCACCGCCGTCGCCGCGTCCGCCGGCACCGGTGTCGCCTATGCCGCCCTGCCGGCGTCCGAGGCCGGCGCCCTTCCGGCCCTGCGGACCGCGCTCGCCCCGTACGACGGCACCGCCGTCGTCCTGCAGGCGCCCGACCCGGTGCGGGCGAGCCTCGACCACTGGGGGCCGGTCGGCGACGCGCTCGATCTGATGCGCCGGGTCAAGGAGCGGTTCGACCCCGAGCGGCGGATGTCGCCCGGACGCTTCGTGGGAGGGCTGTAGATGACCGAGACCACGCCCGGGAGCGGACGGGCAGGCGACTCCCCGCCGGCGGGGGCGCCCGGCGCCTCGCGGGGCACCGTGCC
>JAHWJE010000216.1 GCA_019348575.1 Actinomycetota bacterium
GGGCCGTCGCCGCGTCAAGCGGCACGAGACGTCCTACGCCGCGCGCGGTCGCGCCCGTGCTCGGCCGCGCCTCGACGAGCGACTGCGCGGTCTGCCGCGGGCCACTGTTCCTGCGCTACGGCGGGAGCGATGCGCCGCCGAGCGCCGCGACCTTCGCCCCCAGCCGTCACCGCCCGGGGGAGCACGGCAACCTCTACGAGTGCCGGCGCTGCGGCACCGTCCAGCAGCCCTCGCTGCCGGGCGGGCGCGAGCTGCACGCGCTCTACCGGGCGATGGAGGACGGCGACTACCTCGCCGAGGAGGCCGGCCGCCGGCGGACCGCCGCGCGCCTGCTCGACCTGATCGGGCAGCACGTCCCGGGGGGCCGTCTGCTCGACGTCGGCTGTGGGCACGGCGTGCTGCTCGCGGAGGCGCGGGCGCGCGGCTACGAGGTGCTCGGGCTCGAGCTGGCCGCCGGCGCGGTCCGGCATGCGCGCGAGGAGCTCGGCCTGACGGTCCTCGACGTCGCGCTCGAGGAGTTCCGGCCGGAGCCAGACCAGGCGTTCGAGGTGATCGTCCTCGCGGACGTGCTCGAGCACCTCGAAGACCCGGTCGAGGCGATCGACACGTGCTGCGAGATGCTCGCGGACGGTGGCCTGCTCTGCGTCGTCACGCCCGACCCGTCGTCTGCGGCCGCGCGTCTCGGCGGGCGGCGGTGGTGGGGCTACCTGCCCGCCCATCGCTGCCTGCTGCCGCGCCGCACGGTGCTCGAGCTGCTCGCCTCCCGCGGACTCGTGATCTCCACCGACGTGCCGCTCGTGCGGTCGTTCACCGCCGCTCGGTGGGTGGCGGGGCTCACCGAGCGCGCCGGTCCGCTCGCGGGCCCGCTCGGGCGGCTCGCCCCGCGTGACGCGAGGATCGCCGGCCGCGAGCTCTCGCTCTCGCTGGGCGACGAGCGCGTCGTGCTCGCGCACCGGCTGCGCCCCGAGGCGCCCGTGCGCGTGCGCGTGCGCGACCGCGGCGCCGGCCGGAAGGTCCACGTCGTCCTCCCCGCGTACAACGCCGAGGCCACCGTCGCGCGGGTGGCCGAGGGGCTCGACCCGGCCGTGGCCGACCGGGCGCTGCTCGTCGACGACGCGAGCCCGGATCGGACGGTCGAGCTCGCGCTCGGCGCGGGGCTCGAGGTGCTGCGCCACCCGGCGAACCGGGGCTACGGCGCCAACCAGAAGACCTCATACGTGCGAGCGCTGCAGGACGGCGCCGACGTCGTCGTCATGGTGCACGCCGACAACCAGTACGACCCCGCGCTCGTCGGCGAGATGGCCCGGCCGATCCTCGAGGGCCGCGCCGACGTCGTCATGGGCTCGCGGCTGCTCGAGGATCGCGCGGTCGCCGGCGGGATGCCGCGCTGGAAGTGGCTCGGCAACCGTGCCCTCACCTGGGCGGAGAACCGCGCCTTCGGCGCCCGCTTCTCCGAGTACCACACCGGCTACCGCGCCTTCTCCGCCGACGCCCTGCGCCGCGTGGCGTTCCTGCGGAATGCCGACGGCTTCGTGTTCGACCAGGAGATCGTCGCGCAGCTGCTCGAGCGCGGCGCCCGGGTCGTCGAGATCCCGATCCCGACGCGCTACTTCCACGAGGCCTCGACGGTCTCGTTCCGCGCGAGCGTCGCCTACGGGCTGAGGACGCTGCTCGTGCTCGTGCGCTTCCGCAACCACGTGCGCGGCCGCTGGGCGAATCTCGAGGCTCCGATCGGCTCGCTGCGTCCCGGCGACGAGCGCATCGCGCGCGCGGCCGGGCGGCGGCAGCCGGGGCCGGCATAGAGCTCCCACCGCGACGTGCGGGCGACGACGCGGAACCGTGCGGCGAACTTCGGCTGGGCGAGGACGTTGTCGCGGGTGTTCCGGCCGATGGTCCCGATCATGCGGCGCTGGTAGCGGTCGACGGGTGTCGGCAGCAGCACGGTGCCGGCCTTGCGCGCCGGGTCCCGGAAGCGGAACGCGACGGAGCGGGCGGGGACTTTCAGCCAGTAGCGCAGGTACGGCCGGTAGATGCCGCCGGGGATGCCGATCGGATGGCAGGCGGGTGAGGCCAGATACGTGCGCTGGGCGGGAGCGGTCACGAAGTCGCGGAGGTCGTCGATCAGCGCGGCGCGCTTCTCCTGGTCGTGCCGGTGGCTGTCCCACACCCGCATACGGTCGCCCGCGAGCACGACGATCGCGAGCGCTGCGAGCGCCAGGCCGCCCGCGCTCCACGCGGCCGTCGCTCGCCGCGCGCCCGTCCAACCGAGCGCGCAGAGCGCGAACAGCACGGCGATCATGGCGGCCGGCAGGACGAGGTAGCGCTGCAGCACCGGGCTTTCGCCGAGCAGCGACGGCGCGACGGTGGCGAGCAGCGCGCCGGCGCCCGCGAGCAGCGGAACCGCCACGCCCCGGCGGCCGTCGTGCCAGGCGAGCGCGGTCCCCGCGAGCGCGCCGAGCGCGAGCGGCCAGCCGCTGACCGCCGTGATCGCGGTCCAGACATCGTCGAGCGAGGCCGTCGCCGCCGCCTGCTCGGTGTAGTCGCGCGTGACCTCGGCCGAGTACAGCGGGTTGCCCGTGAGCAGCGCGTCCATCGCCATCCACGCGAGCGGCGCGGAGGCGACGAGCGCGCCCAGGCGCAGACGCTCCGGCCACCCCCGCCCCGGCAACAGGTAGAGCCAGTAGACCCCCGCGAGCAGCCACGCCTCCGGGCGCAGCAGGCCGGCGAGCGCGAGCAGCGCGAGCACCACGGGACCCCGGCGCGGCCGCGCGAGCTCGGCCGCGACGGCGACGGCGACGAGCGCGGCGAACCCCACGTCGCCGGCGCTGCGCGTCGCGAGCGTGAAGATCGGCGGGGTCGTGAACACCAGCGCCGCGGCGAGCAGCCCCGCCGGCCACGAGCCGAGCAGGGCACCGATCCGCAGCAGCCCCCAGCACAGCAGCCCGAGCGCCGCCAGGCCCAGGCCGGTGAAGAGCGTCAACGCCCCCTCGCCGAACGGGACGGCCGCGAGCGCGGCGAGGAGC
The DNA here is from genome assembly GCA_019348575.1 of Actinomycetota bacterium. The sequence goes on from JAHWJE010000216.1 coordinate 3,024, forward strand.
GTGAGCGGATGGGGGACCGGGGTGTAGGCCAGGACCTCGTAGCCGGTCGCGCGACCCTCGAGCACGTCCTGCGCGGAGGCGAGGACGAACGCGTAGTCGTATGCGGGGTACGTGTTCGGCTCGAGCACGGCCGCCAACCCGGCGACTGCGGCGACGACGACCACGGCGACCGCCGGGTGGGGGAGCGACACGGCACGCGATCGTAGTCGCGCGGGTGGCGCTCAGCTCAGAGCGCGGCCCGCCGGCAGACCGCTCTCACTCCGTGAGCGGTACCGGGCGCGGCTTGAAGCGCAGCGTGGTGCGGTCCTCGACGGGCTCGAAGCCGAGCCGCCGGTAGAGCGTGTTGCTTGTCGGGTTGTCGATGTCGGCGTACAGCAGTAGCTGCGTCGTACCGCCGTCGAGCGCGCGGCGGCAGGCGACGGCGGTGACGGCGGCGCCGTAGCCGTGACCGCGGTGCTGCTCGACGGTGTACACGGGGCCGATGCGGCGCGCGCCGCCGACCTCGCGCGACCATCCCGCCAGCGCGACCGGCGTGCCGCGTGCGTCGCGCCAGATCGTCAGCGAGCCGGCCTCGAGCCGCTGGTCGAGCGTCCGCGAGCCGCCCATCTGCGCTCCCGTTTCGAGGGCGAAGGCCTCGATCCAGGCGCGCACGAGCGCGCGGTCGGCGATCGTTGCCACATCGGCGCGGCCCGGCGGCGCGGGCTCTGGTGAGCGCAGTGCCGCAAGCCGGTACAGCCGCAGCCGCAGCGCGAGCTCGGCGATCTCGTCGCGGCGCGCGCACCAGGCCGCCGCGAACTCCTCGGCCAAGCTGCCGACAGCACCGACGCCCGCAAGCCGGCGCTCGCTGACAGCGAGCAGCTCGGCGAGCGGCTCGACGGCCGCGCGCGGCAGCGCCGACAGCTGCGCCGGATACGGCGGGGTGTGGATGAACGCGCCGTCGACCAGCCCACCCGCGCTCGCCCACCAACCAAACAGCGGCGGCTCGTCGCCGAAGACCGCCGGCCCGCCCTCCGCGACGCTCTCGGCGGCCGTCAACAGCACGGTGTTGCTCGCCGCGTCGGCACGCAAGAACGGACCGGCGGTATGAAGGAACCGCTGCGCACGCTCGGTCGTCGTCCACGCCATGAAGAAACGGTACGCGTGCGCCGCGCGCCGACGAGGAGGACTCAAACCGCAACCAGG
>JAHWJE010000217.1 GCA_019348575.1 Actinomycetota bacterium
GATCAGGCAGACGTCGCGATCGACGATGCGCGTCTGCTCGTCGAGCGTGACGACGCGCTCGCCGTCGGTCGCGTGGCGCACGACGAGCCTGGCGCCCTCGATGCGATCGAGGTCGAAGGCGTGCATCGGCTGGCCGGTCAGCAGCATCACGTAGTTCGTGATGTCGACGACGTTGTTGATCGGGCGCTGACCGGCCGCCATCAGGCGCGCCTTCAGCCACGGCGGCGACGGGCCGATCCTCACGTCGTGGAAGGCGCGCGCCGTGAAGCGCGGGCACAGGTCGGTCGCCTCGACGACGATCTCCACGCCGATGTCCTCGCCGTCGAGCGCCCCGGGGTCGTCCTCCCACGGAGGCTCCCGCAGGGCCGCGCCGGTCGCCGCGTGCGCCTCGCGCGCGACGCCGTAGACGCCGAGGCAGTCGGGCCGGTTGGGGGTGATCTCGAGCTCGAGCACGTCGGTCGAGATCGGCAGCACGGCGGCAAGCGGATGGCCGGGCTGCAGCCCGTCGTCGTCGGAGAGCACGAGCGTCTCGTCGTGGTCGGGGCCGATCGCGAGCTCGTCCTCGGCGAGGATCATCCCGGCCGACGCGACGCCGCGCAGCTTCGCCCTGCCGAGCCTGTTTCCGTCGGGCATGACCGCGCCCGGGCGGCCGACGGCGACGAGCTGGCCCGCCGCGACGTTCGGCGCGCCGCACACGATCTGCGCCTGCTCGCCACCGCCGACGTCGACCAGGCAGACCTTCAGGCGGTCGGCGTCGGGGTGCTGCTCGGCCGCCAGCACGCGGCCGACGACGAAGTGCTCGAGCTCGCGCACGCCGTGGTGCGCGACGCGATCGACCTCGGTGCCCGTCATCGCCAGGCGCGTGGCGAGCTCCTGCACCGGCAGCCCGGGCGAGCAGTACTGCTCGAGCCATTCGACGGGCACCCTCATCCGAACTGCTCCAGGAAGCGCACGTCGTTGTCGTAGAGCAGGCGCAGATCCGGCACGCCGTGCCGCAGCATCGCGATCCGCTCGATCCCCATGCCGAATGCGAAGCCCTGGATCTTCTCGGGGTCGTAGCCGTGCTCGCGCACGTAGCCGAAGACGTTCGGGTCGACCATTCCCGCGCCGAGGATCTCCAGCCACCCCGTGTCCTTGCAGACGCGGCAGCGCTGGCCGGCGCGGTGCTGCATGAAGCAGGAGACGTCGACCTCGACCGAGGGCTCGGTGAACGGGAAGAAGTGCGGGCGCAGGCGGACGTCGCGGTCCGAGCCGAAGATCGCGCGGGCGAACGCCAGCAGCGTGCCCTTCAGGTCGGCGAGCGTGATGTCCTCGTCGACGGCGAGCCCCTCGATCTGGTGGAACTGCGGCGTGTGCGTCGCGTCGCTGTCGGGCCGGTAGACGCGCCCGGGCACGATCACGTACAGCGGCGGCGGCTGGGCCTCCATCGCGCGCACCTGCATCGGCGAGGTGTGCGTGCGCAGGACGACCCCGTCGTCGACGTAGAACGTGTCCTGGCGGTCGCGCGCGGGGTGCGTCGGCGCGTGGTTGAGCGCGTCGAAGTTGTAGTAGACGGTCTCGACCTCGGGCCCCTCGGCGATGCGGAAGCCGAGGCCGAGGAAGACGTCCTCGATCTCGCGCCGCGTCGCGGTCAGCAGGTGCAGGCGGCCGACGGCCTGCGGCGGGTCGCCGGGCAGCGTGACGTCGACGACGTCGCGCTGCAGCTGGCGCTCGAGCTCGCCGCCGGCGAGCTGCTCGGCGCGCTGGGCGATCAGCGCCTCGAGCGCCTGGCGCGCCTGGTTGGCCGCCTTGCCGGTCGGGCCGCGCTGCTCGGGCGCCAGCGAGGCGATCCCGCGCAGGATGTTCGGCAGCTCCGCCTTGCGGCCGAGGTAGCGCACGCGCAGCTCCTCGAGCTGCGCGCTCGTGCCGGCGGCGGCGATCGCGGACTCGGCCTCGGCGCGCAGCTGGGCGATGCGTTCGGTCATGCCAGCGCCATCCTATGGACGCGGCGGGGTGCGTCCCGGCCGACCGGAGCAGCCCCCGCCAGCGGTGCTGTTGGCGCGCGCTGCTCACGCATCGGGCAGGACCCCGCGCGTCAGCTCGTAGAGCGCGATCGCCGCGGCCATCGCCGCGTTGAGCGACTCGGTCGCGATCGGGATGTGCGCGACGCGGTCGCACGCGGCGACGACCTCCGCCGGCAGCCCGTCGCGCTCGGCTCCCACGAGCATCGTCAGCTCGCCCGCGGCCGGCCCGGACAGCACCTCGCCCGCGCCGCCGACGAGCGCGACCCGCTCGCCCGGCAGCTCGTCGAGCGCCGACGCGCGCGCGACGGGCACGTGGAAGATCGCCCCCATCGAGGCGCGCACGGCCTTCGGCCCGAACGGGTCGGCGCAGCCGGGGCCGAGCACGACCGAGGACGCGCCGAAGGCGAGCGCCGAGCGCAGGACCGCGCCGACGTTGCCCGGATCGCCCACGCCCCACAGCGCGACGCACAGCGGGCCGCTCGCGTGCGACCAGCGCGACGCGTAGACGCCGAGCTGGCGGGTTCCTGAGCCCAGCCCCGACACCGCCGCCAGCAGGTCTCCCTCGACCTCGTCGCCGTCGAGGCCGCTGCCGGCCGCGGCCAGCAGCGTGAGCGGCCTCCAGCCCGCCGCTGCCGCCGCCGCGACGAGATCCTCGCCCTCGGCGACGAAGCGCGACGTGTCCTCGCGCGTGCGCCGGCGCGCGAGCTTGCGGATCTCCTTGAGCTTGTCGTTGTGGGAGCTGGTGATGGTCATTGGCAAAGAAAAGGGCGCCGTCCTTGAGAGGAAGCGGCGCCCGGGAGGTCGTCTGTGTCGGCTTGTGCTCGTCAGGCAGCCGACGCCTCGCGGGCGGCGTCGACAAATCGCCGGAAGGTCTGCGGATCGCGCACGGCGATGTCCGCCAGCACCTTGCGGTCAAGCTCGATGCCGGCGACCTGCAGTCCGTGGATGAAGGTTGCGTACGTCATCCCGTTCTCGCGCGCGGCGGCGTTGATGCGGGTGATCCAGAGGCGGCGGAAGTCACGCTTGCGATTGCGGCGGTCGCGGTACTGGTACGCCTCCGCCTTCATCAGCGCTTCCTTGGCGCGCTTGTAGTTCGAGTTGGCCTCGCCGCGGAAGCCCTTCGTGCGCTCGAGCGTGGCGCGGCGCTTCTTGCGCGCGTGGACGGAGCGCTTGACGCGGGTCATCGGACCACTACCTGTTCCCCGTGCGCAGCAGCTTCTTCGCGCGCGGCGCGTCGTCGGAGGACAGGATGACGGGCTTGCCAAGGTGACGCTTCTTCTTCGGCGACTTCTTCTCGAGGATGTGGCTCGTGAAGGCGTGACGGGCGCGGATCTTGCCGCTCGCGGTCTTCTTGAAGCGCTTCTTCGCGCCGGAGTGGGTCTTCATCTTGGGCATGCGAGCGGGTCAGTATAGGACAGGCGCCGCAGCCCGGCCGGATCGGCTAGCCCACTAGATCCTGCTGCTGTCGTCCTCGGCGGTGGCGCCGTTCTCGGACGACGCCGCCTCCACGGCGGCGCTTCGGCCTGCTCGCGCGTCTTCTGGCCGGATTCCTGGTCGCGATGCTGCTCGGAGCCTGTGCGGCGGCCGGACTCGTGCGGTGGGGGCTGGGAAAGATCGACCGCAGCGTGGTGGCCGGCCTGGTCGGCGTGCTCGTGCTCGTGATCGGCGTCGTGGTCGGCACCATCTCCAGCTATCTCGGGGGCTGGACCGACGACCTCCTGATGCGCATGACCGAGCTCCTCCAGGTGCTCCCCCGCTTCTTCCTCGCCATCGTGGTCATCGCCTTCTTCGGCGCCGGCTACGACCGTCTGATCCTGCTGCTGGGCCTGACGTCGTGGCCGTCGCTGGCCCGCGTCGCCCGGGCTGAGGTGCTCTCCCTGCGGGAGCGCGCCTTCGTCGAAGCGGCTCGCGCCGTGGGCGGGTCGACGGCGCACATTCTGTTCCGCCACGTGCTTCCGAACATCACGGTCCCGCTCGCCGTCGTCGCCGGCGCGACGGCGTCGGCGGCGCTGTCGAGCGTCGTCACCACCAGCTCGCCGTTGTCATCCAGATAGCTGCCGCCGGAGCGACCCGACAGCGACTTCTCGATGCGGGCGCCACGATTGCCGAGCGCCTGCTGCTGTCCGAGGCGCTTCTTCGCCTCCGCGACCGAGATGCCGTGCTGCTTGGCCATCGCGGCGGCCGCGTCCG
>JAHWJE010000218.1 GCA_019348575.1 Actinomycetota bacterium
CGGCGTCGCCGGGCCCGGCCGCGTCCGGCCTGAAGCGCGCCGTGACCGACTGCCGGCCGTCCATCGTCACGTCGCAGCGGCGCTTCGTGTTCTGCGAGCATCCGGCGCCCGACCAGCCGACCCGCCTCGAGCCTGTGCCGGCCGTGGCGTAGAGCTGCACCTCGCGACCGTCGGCGAAGTTCGAGCTGCATCGGCCGGGACAGTCGATCCCGGCGGGCTTGCTGACCACGCGGCCCGTGCCCGACACGTTCACGCTGAGCAGCACCGGATCCGGCAGCGCGGCGAAGGTCGCGCGGACCTTCCTGTCCTCGTCCACGATCAGCCGGCAGCGACCCAGCCCCGTGCACGATCCGCTCCAGCCGCGGAACTCGGCCCGCTGCTCCGGGTCTGCCTCCAGCACGACGCTCGTGCCGCGCTCGAACGAGGCCTTGCAGGTGGGCTCGCACGCGATCACTCCGTCTGTCGTCGCAACCGACCCCGGGCCGGTGACGGCGACCGCGACGTGCGCCTGCTTCGCGGGATCGTCAGGACGAGGTGTGCCATCGCCGAGGATGCCCGCTCCCGCCACGCCGGCGCCGATGACGAGCACGGCGGCGATCGCAGCGACGAGCGCGGTCGAGAGGTGGCTGAGGCGGTACAGCAGCGGCGGTCCGCCGCTCACCACGCGCAGGTTCTGCCGCGTCGTCTCGGCGCCGGCGCGGTCGCCGATGCGCTCGCGCAGCGCGAGCGCCTGCTCGAGCAGGCGCGTCGCGCCGCGCGCATCGCCCGTCGCGTACGCACGCGTGCCGAGCTGGTGCAGCGCGACGCCCTGCGCCCAGCGGTCACCGCTCGCCTGCGCGGCGGCGAGCACGAGCTCGAGCACGCGCTTCCACGCCGCCCAGCGATTGCCCCAGGCCAGCGCGCCCTCGATCGCGAGACCGAGGCGCACGACGTCCTCGTCGCGCTGCGCGGCCCGCGCACGCTCGAGCAGCTCGACGAGCGCCGCGGTCTCGAGCAGCACGCGGTCGCGCCTGCCGGCGCGCGCTTCGCTCTCCGCCCAGGCCGTGAAATGCTCCAGCGCGCGGTCGATCTCGCCGCCGAGCCCAGGGCCGTCGAATGCATCCCCGAGCCCCCCGGCGAGGCTGTAGCGCGGCGAGTGCGAACGCGCCTCGTGGCGCGCCTCGAGCGCGGCGGCGGCGGCCGCGGCGCTGCTCCCGGCGAGCGCCTCGATGTGCTCGAGGCCCAACGGCGCGCCGCCGTGCACCGCGAGCGTGCGCGCGACGTCGCGCTCCTGCGCCGAGAGCTGCTGCGCGCGGTCGTACGCGCTCGCTGCGCGCGGCGCGAGCTGCTCGATGCTCAGACCCGCGTCGCGCGCGCGGCTGAACGTCTGGCGCAGCTGCAGCGGGTGTCCGCGCAGCCCCTCGGCGACCGACTCCGCGGCCGCGCGCTCGCGCCCCGTCAGCGGACGACCGAGCTCCTGCTCGGCGATCGCGACGGCATGCTCGGTGGCGAGACCGTCGATCTTCAGCGGCACGCCGTCGAAGAGCACGCGCTCGCGCGAGGTGACGAACAGGCGCCCGTCGGGCGCCCCGAGCGCGAGGCGCTGCGCGCGATCGGGCGGCAGCTCGACGTTCTCCAGCGCCAGCAGCGCGCGGCGATCCTTCAGGTGGCGCTCGATCTGCAGGTCGCGCAGCGGGACGCGCGTCTCGAACAGCGCGTCGAATACGGCGTGCAGCAGATCCTCGGCGTCGCGGGTGCGGCCGTCGAGGTAGACGGTGCCGTCGCGCATCTCGCACTCGCGGCGGTTGAGCGCCTCGACGAGGACGTGGGTCTTGCCGATGCCGGGCGCGCCGTAGAGGTTGACGACGCGCGGAGGATCGACTGCGGCCGCGAGCGCGAGCACCTCCTGCTCGCGGTCGACGTGCAGCTCGAAGGGCGCCGGCGCCGCCGGGCGGTCGCCGCGCCTGCGGGGCTTGGGGCGGTTCCAGCGGAAGGCGAAGGCGAGCGCCGCGCCGGCGCCTTCGAGCGTCATCTCGACGGTGTTGCGGTCGCCCGTGACGATCAGCGTGTTGTCCGTCGGCGCCGTGATGAGGACGTTGCGCTCGCCGTCGACGATCGCAGTCCGGGTCGCCATGACTCAGTTGCGGCCGACGGTGTTGCCGTCGCCCGTGACGATCGTCGTGTCGGTGGCGACGACGTCGTCCATCGTCACGTTGCGATCGCCGCAGATGCGGATCTCGACGTGCTGGGCGGCCTCGCTCATGACCGCATCGATCTGCGCCGCCAGGGCGCCGTCGCGCTCGAGCAGCTTGCGCAGCTGGTAGACGAGCACGTGCTGCGCATCCTCGTCGGCGGGGTCGGCGGCGACCTCCTCTGCGGCCTCGCGCGCGCCCGGCCGCTCGTCGAGCCGGTCGGAGAGCTTGTCCCAGACGCGCTGCGCGTACTCCCACGTCTTGTCGCCGATCGCCGTCGCGGCCTGCGAGGCGGCGTGCTCGGCGGACTTCAGGAGGTAGGGAAGCGCGGGCGCCAGCAGGGCCGCGACTGCTGCGACGTCGATCATCTCGGACTCCTCTTCGCCGCGAACGCGCGACGCTTCCCCCTGGTCTCGCTGGTTGAACGTCTGCTTCTCGGGCGTGACGTCGCGGTGAACGACGTTCGTTTGCCGGGGCAGTCGTCGTTCAATCCGTGAACGACGCGCGCCTGGCCGCGACCCACTCGGTCATGAGCGGCAGCGTGCGCGGATCGAGCTGATGCCCGCCGTCATGCTCGTGGTACTCGACGGCGAGGCTTGCGGCCTCGAGCCGACGGCGCGCGCCGCGCGCGAAGCCCACCGAGATGATCGGATCCTGCGCGCCGTGCGTGACGAAGACCGGTAGCCCGGCGCGGGTGTCGAGTTCGGCGTCCCAGCCTTCGACCGTCGGGATGAAGCCGCTCATCGCGAGGATCCCGGCCGGGGAGGGGCGGCCCGGGCCGAGCGCCGTGGCGTAGGACATGACGCAGCCCATCGAGAAGCCGCCGATCACGGTCCGCGTCCACGGGATGGCGCGCTCCTCGAGCCAGCCGTCGAGAAAGCCCGTGAGGTGCGCGTACGACGCGTGAAACGTGCGCGGGTCGGGATAGCCGACGCGCGGCACCATGTACCACCAGCGCCCGCCGGCCCCGCCGGGTCCCGGCAGCGGCGCGCCCGGGGTGACGCCGACGAGCCGCCGCTCGGGGTCGAGGACGTCGACCAACGACAGCAGGTCGTGCTCGTCGGAGCCGCGGCCGTGCAGGAGGATCAGCGCTCCCTGCGCCTCGCCGGCGGGCTCGCGCACGATGTGGACGAGCGGTTCGGGCGCGGGTGCCATGACCGCAACGTTAGGCCACCCCGCCTGCGGTTCGTTGTGCATGCAATCAGCACGCACTATCCTCGCTGCCATGGCGACCATGCGCGACTCGCCGGAGCTGCGTCTGCTCACGCCGCGGGAGCTGCGCGCCTGGCGCGGGATGCTGCGGGCGCAGGCGGCGCTCGCCAAGGCGCTCGACGCGCAGCTGGAGGCCGCGCACGGCCTGCAGCTCAGCTCCTACGAAGTTCTGACGTACCTTGCCGACGCCGAGGACGAGCGGATGCGGATGTGCGACCTGGCGTCGTCGATCCTGCTGAGCCGCAGCGGGCTGACGCGGCTCGTCGACCGCCTCCAGCGCGAGGGCCTGCTCGAGCGGGTCGCCTGCAGCGACGACGCGCGCGGCGCGTTCGCGAAGCTCACGCCGGCCGGTCGCGAGAAGCTGCGCGCCGCGCGTGCGACCCACCTCGCCGGCGTGCGCGCCATGTTCCTCGACCTCTTCACCGGCGAAGAGCTCGACCAGCTCGGCGACTGCTGGGACCGCGTGCTCGACAAGACGGGCTGGGGCTGCTGCACGTAGCCCGCGCGCCGCACGACGATGCGCTCTGAGACGGCGACCGGCCGTCGGCGCTGCGGCGTCTGACGGCTCGAAAGGCGGCTGCGATCGCTCGGAAGGCTCGGAAAAGTGACACGCGCGCGCGTGCAGCAGCTCCCCGACCGCCGGCCACCGCGTGCCCCCGCGGGCTCTCGAACGGTCGAGTTACGCTTCCCGCGTCGCTAAACTTGACAGCGTCGGACTTAGGTTTTATATCTACAAGCAAGCAGAACGGAATGGACCACAGGAGGTAAAGACATGGCACTCGTACGTTGGGACCCGGTCCGCGAG
>JAHWJE010000219.1 GCA_019348575.1 Actinomycetota bacterium
GCTCGCGCTCGTCGTTGCCGCCCCCGTAGCCGCCGCCACCGCCGCCGCGCGCGCGCCCGATCGCGTCGAGCTCGTCGATGAAGATGATCGCCGGCGCCGCCTTCTTGGCCTGCTCGAAGAGGTCGCGTACCCGCGATGCGCCGACGCCGACGACCATCTCGACGAACTCCGACGCGCTGAGCGAGAAGAACGGCACGTCGGCCTCCCCGGCGACGGCGCGAGCGAGCAGCGTCTTGCCCGTGCCGGGCGGGCCCGACAGCAGCACGCCCTTCGGGAACGCCGCGCCGAGCTTGCGGTAGCGGTCGGGGTTCTTCAGGAAGTCGACGATCTCCTTGAGCTCGTCCTCGACCTCGTCGATGCCGGCGACGTCCTCGAAGGTCACGCGTTGCGCGGAGTCGTCGTAGCGCTTGGCCTTCGAGCGCCCGAGCGCGAGCGCGCCGCCGCCGCCCGCCCCGCTGCGGCGCAGGAAGTAGATCAGCAGCCCGAGGATCAACAGAAACGGGCCGAAGGAGATCAGCAGCGTCAGCAGCAGCGAGCGGCCCTCGTCGATCGGCCGCGCGTTGACCTCGACGTCCTCCTCGAGCAGCAGCTCGAGCAGCTCGTCGTCCTGCGCGAACGTCGGGCGGACGGTCTCGAAGGTCTTCTCCGGCCCCTCGTCCTCGAACTTGACCGCCTTGCGGAACTCGCCCTGGATGACGTCGTTGCGGGCGTTGACCTCCTCGACGTTGCCGGCCTTCACCTGCGCGCGGAAGAACGTGTACGGAACGTCCAGCCGGCGGTCCTCGCTCGTCGGGATCAGCTGCCCGAGGATGATGTTCAAGACCAGCAGGACGAGCAGGAACTGCCAGAAGCGGCGCGAGCCCGGCGGCCGCCGGATGCCCCCGTTGCCGCGGCGCGACGGCTTGTCGGGCGCGGCGGGCTCGTCGCGCGCGCCCTCGACGCGCCACGGGCGGCGCTCGTCGGACTGCTCGCGGCGCGAGGGGGTTCGGGGATCAGCCATGTAAGCCCTCGATCATACGGTCGTCCATTTCGCAGGCATAAGCCCCGTGACGTGGCGGCGCCAGGTCGATAGGCGGCCGTAATGAGCTTTGACTTCGCCGACCTACTGCTCGAGGTCATCGAGCGCAACGCCTCGGACCTGCATCTGACGGCCGGGGCCCATCCGACGGTACGGGTCCGGGGACGCCTCCAAGCGGTGGAGGAGTACCCCGTCATGACCACCGAGCAGACGCGCGAGATCGTCTACTCGATCCTTACCAACGACCAGCGCCAGCGCCTGGAGACCGATTGGCAGATCGACTTCGCCTACTCGATCCCCGGGCGCGCCCGCTTCCGCGTCAACGCGTACTACCAGCGGTCGGCGATCGGCGCGGCGTTCCGGCTCATCCCGTTCGGGCTGAAGACCGTCGAGGAGCTCGGCCTGCCGGTCGTCATTCACGAGCTGGCCAAGAAGCCGCGTGGCTTCGTCCTCGTCACCGGCCCGACGGGCTCGGGCAAGTCGACGTCGCTGGCGGCCGTCATCGACGAGATCAACTCCACGCGCGACGAGCACATCATGACCGTCGAGGACCCGATCGAGTTCCTCCACGGCCACAAGAGGTGCATCGTCAACCAGCGCGAGATCGGCTCCGACGCGCAGTCGTTCGCCGCCGCCCTGAAGGGCGCATTGCGGCAGGATCCCGACGTGATCCTCGTCGGCGAGATGCGCGACCTCGAGACGATCCACACCGCGCTGACCGCGGCCGAGACCGGCCACCTCGTCTTCGGCACACTGCACACGCAGGACACGCCGGGAACGATCGACCGCATCATCGACGTCTTCCCGGCGGCTCAGCAGCAGCAGGTGCGCGTCCAGCTCGCAGTCGCACTGCAGGGGGTCATCACCCAGCAGCTGCTGCCGACCGCCGACGGCGCCGGCCGAGTCGCAGCGTGCGAGGTGCTGCTCGCCACTCCGGCGATCCGCAACCTCATCCGCGAGGGCAAGACGCACCAGATCTACTCCTCGCTCCAGACCGGCGCCAGCGTGGGCATGCAGACGATGGACGCGGCCCTGGCGACCCTCGTGCGCCAGGGCAAGATCACGCAGAAGCTCGCCGAGTCCCGTTCCTCGACGCCGGAGGAGCTGCGCCGCCTGCTCGGCGCAGGGTCCTTCGCGACGTTGTAGATGAGCACCTTCGTCTTCAAGGCGATCGACCTCGGCGGCAAGCAGGCCAAGGGCGAGGTCGAGGCCGAGTCCAAGCAGTCCGTCGCCGATCAGCTCAAGGCCAAGGGGCTGATCGTCCTCGACATCGCCGACAAGCGCAAGGCGCGGGAGCTCGAGCTGCCGGGCGCCAACCGGATCAAGGCCGAGGACCTGTCGATCATGACGCGCCAGCTGGCGACGATGATCGCCAGCGGCATGACGATCCTGCGCACGCTCTACGTGCTCGAGGCGCAGACCGAGAACAAGAAGCTCGCCGAGCAGCTCGTCGAGGTTCGCAAGGACGTCGAGGCCGGCCTGCCACTGTCCGACGCGCTCGAGCGCCACCCGAAGACCTTCAACCCGCTCTTCGTCGCGATGGTCCGCTCCGGCGAGACCGGGGGCATGCTCGAGGAGTCGCTGGAGCGGATCGCCGACCAGCTCGAGAAGGCGGAGTCGCTGCGCCGCCAGGTCAAGTCCGCGATGGCCTACCCGGTCGTCATCTTCGTCTTCGCGATGATGGTCATGCTCGGCATGGTCGCCTTCATCGTGCCGGTCTTCGCGGGCGTCTTCGAGGAGCTCGGCACGGGCGCGAAGATGCCCGCGATGACCCGCTTCGTGATGGGCATCTCGGGCATCGTCACCGGCCAGTGGTACCTCCTCATCGCGGGCACGGCCGGGGGCGTCGTGGGCTTCATGAAGTTCAAGCAGACGCCCAGGGGCCGCTCGCTGTGGCAGCGGTTCCTGCTGCGCGTGCCGTTCAAGATCGGCGACATCTTCCAGAAGGTCGCGCTCGCCCGCTGGTCGCGCACGTTCTCGGCGCTGATGGGCGCGGGCGTGCCGCTGCTGCAGGCGATCGACATCACCTCGCAGACGGCCGGCAACATCGTCGTCGAGGACGCGATGGCGAACGTCATGACGAGCGTGAAGGCCGGTGGCACGATCGCCCAGCCGATCATGGACTCCCCGATCTTCCCGTCGATGGTCGGCCACATGGTCAAGGTCGGCGAGGAGACGGGCGCCCTCACGACGATGCTCTCGAAGATCGGCGACTTCTACGAAGACCAGGTCGCGGCCTCCGTCAAGGCCCTCACGTCGATCCTCGAGCCCGTGATGATCGTCTTCATCGGCGGCATCGTCGGCTTCATCGTGATCTCGATGTACCTGCCGCTCTTCAGCGTGTACGACCAGATCAAGTAACACGACGGTACGCGCCCTGTAGCGTCCTGTGGATGTCCGACCGCCTCGGTCCCGACCGCACGAACGGCCTGCTCCTCGTCGCCGCGATGGTCGCCCTCATGTGGGCGACCGAGGTCGTCGACCAGATCGGCTTCGGCGAGCTCGACGCCTACGGGATCCAGCCGCGCGACGTCGACGCCCTGCCCGAGATCCTGGCGGCGCCGTTTCTGCACGTCGGGTTCGGCCACCTGATCTCGAACACCGTGCCGTTCCTGGTGATGGGCGCGGCGATCGCGCTCGGCGGGCTCCTGCGCGTGGCCCTCGTCACGCTGGTCGTCGCCCTCGTCAGCGGCTTTGGCACGTGGCTGATTGCGGACTCGGAGTCCGTCCACCTCGGCGCCAGCGGCGTCGTCTTCGGCTACGCCGCGTACCTCGTCGCGCGCGGGCTGTTCAGCCGCCGCCTCGTCGAGCTCGGCGTCGGCGAGGCGCTGCGCCTCGAGCGGCCGCTCGTGCTCTTCCCGGAGACAGGCGTCACCGGTCTCCTCACGCCGGTCGCGCCGGAGCCCGCCGCCGACCTCGTCGCGAGCGGCCATCCGTTCCTGCGCTCCTTCGACGTCCACGCTCCCGAGTCCGTGGACTTCGTCCGCTGGCACCACGACCTCGCGGCGCTCGCCGCGACCTCCTGGAAGCCGGTCCCCGAGCGCCTCGACTACGACTTCCCGAGCGACGGGGGCCAGATCCTCTACTACCAATTCGCGAGTCCGGACCAAAAGACGGCGTCGGACGTGCTGCAGATCGCCGTCGTGCTCGACCCGTTCGCCGGGACGACA
>JAHWJE010000021.1 GCA_019348575.1 Actinomycetota bacterium
TCAGCCGTCGAGCGGCCGCTGTCGACATGGGAGCGGCTCACCAACATTACCGTGCTCAGGCGGCTTTTCGTCCTGGCGATCATCGTCCTCGCCTGGGAAGCCTACGCCACCTACCAGAACAATGCGCTGATGTTCCCGACATTCTCCGCCACCGCAGCGGCGTTCTGGGATTCTGTCCTAAATGCGCGGCTGCTGCAGATGGCGGCGGTATCGATCTCGGTTCTGCTGAAGGGCTATGCGATCGGCATCGCCATTGCGATGGCGCTCACCTCGCTAGCGGTCTCGACCCGGATCGGCAACGACTTGCTCTCAACCCTGACTTCGATGTTCAACCCGCTGCCCGCCATCGCACTTTTGCCGCTCGCCATGCTGTGGTTCGGGCTCGGCGACGCGAAGGGCTACTCGGACGATCGCTTTCGCAAGGACGTGAAGTGGATCATCGACGTGGTCAAGAACGCGGGCGTCGCTGATTGGGCGTTGCAGATGCCCGGCCGCGCATCGGGGTTGATCGGCGCGCGCCGGGCGATCTGTGAGCGATCGTGTGCGCGCCTGCGCAAAGCGACGGCACGAACGCGCCGATGCGGCCGCCGTGGCAGAGTTGGCGGCAAATGCCCACCGCTCACAACCGCATCCACGTCATGCACGGCGTCAACCTCGACCAGATCGGGCGCCGCGACCCCGCGCACTACGGCGGGATGACGTTCCTTCAGCTCGAGCAGGCGATCGACGGCTACGCCGACGAGCTCGGGATGGACGCGCGCTTCTTTCAGACCAACCACGAAGGCGAGTTCGTCGAGGAGCTGCACCGCGTCTCGGACCTCGCCGACGGCCTCGTCCTCAACGCCGGCGCCTGGTCGCACTACTCGCGGGCGATCGGCGAGGCGCTGGCGTTCGCGGGCGTGCCGGCCGTCGAGGTGCACCTCTCGGACGTCATGGCGCGCGAGCAATGGCGCCACCTGTCGGTGCTCGCCGAGCACTGCATCGGGACGGTGGCCGGCAAGGGCAAGGAGGGCTACCGCGACGCCTTCGTGATGATCCGCCAGGCGCTGCGACCTTGAGCGGACGGCTCGAGGCCGTGCGGGCGAAGATCGGCGAGCGCGAGCTCGACGCGCTGCTGGTCTCCAACCTCGTCAACGTGCGCTGGCTGACGGGCTTCACGGGCTCCAACGCCGCCGCGCTCGTGGGCCCCGGCGCCCCCCGCTTCGTGACCGACTTTCGCTATCTGACCCAGTCCGCCGAGCAGCTCGATCCCGAATGGGAGCGCGAGATCGGCACCGACCTGCTCGAGCGCGTCGTCGAGGGGCTGCCGCAGGGGCCGCTGAAGCTCGGGTTCGACGACGCGCACGTGACCGTCAAGCAGCACGCGCAGCTCGAGCGGCTCGTCGCCGACCGCGACGTCGAGCTCGTCGCCGCCGGCGGGATCGTCGAGGCGCTGCGCGCGATCAAGGACGGTGCCGAGATCGACAGGATCCGCGCCGCGGCGAAGCTCGCCGACGAGGCCTTCGAGGAGGTCGTCGGCGCGGGCATCGTCGGGCGCACCGAGCGCGACGTCGCGCTCGACCTCGAGGTCGCGATGCGCCGCCGCGGCGCCGAGGGCGCCTCGTTTGCGCCGATCGTCGCCGCGGGCGAGCACGGCGCGCTGCCGCACGCGATGCCGCGCGACGTGCCGATCCCGCCCGGCACGCTCGTCGTCATCGACTGGGGCGCGCAGCTGGACGGCTACGCGTCGGACTGCACCCGCACCGTCGCGACGGGCGACCTCGACCCCCGCGACCGCGCCGTCTACGAGACGGTGCTGCGCGCCCAGGAGGCCGCGCTCGCCGCGATCCGCGAGGGGCCGACGGGCCAGGAGGTCGACGCGGTCGCGCGCGCGATCATCGACGAGTCCGGCCACGCCGAGCACTTCGGCCACGGGCTCGGCCACGGCGTCGGGATGGAGGTCCACGAGGGCCCGCGGCTGTCCAAGCAGGGCAAGGACCCGCTCGCCGCGGGCAACATCGTCACGGTGGAGCCCGGGATCTACGTACCCGGCGCCGTCGGCGTGCGGATCGAGGACCTCGTCGCCGTCACCGCCGACGGGTGCGAGGTGCTCAGCGGGCTGCCGAAGGCGCTGCGGACCGTCCACTGACGAGCCGCGCAGATCAAGCAGCGCTGCGCGCGGGCCGATCTGCTGCGCGTGCGCACCCGTCTGAAGACCGCATCGCCGTGGTGGATCGCCGCGCTCGCCGCCGTGGCGATGATGAGCTGGCTGGGCCTGCAGGGGTTCGCGTGGAGCGACTACGACGTCGAGGTCAGCGCCTCCTTCAAATCGCTGATCGCCGGTGACCTGCACGGCTTCCTCGCCCAGGCCCCGGTGTACGGCGGGTCGCTGGTGCTGCGCGCGCCGTTCGCCGCCGCGGCTGCGGCGCTCGGCGGCGGCGAGCTCGCGGTCTACCGCGCGGTGTCGATCCCGTGCCTGTTCGCGCTCGCGGCGCTCGGCCTCGTGCTCGTGCGCCGGATGGGCACGCGCGGTCGCACGAACGGCGCCCGCGCGCTCGTCCTGGGCCTCTGCGTCGCCAACCCGGTGACGCTGCGCGCGCTGGAGATCGGCCACCCGGAGGAGCTGCTGTCCGCTGCCCTGGCGATCGGCGCGGTGCTCGCCGCCGCCGACCGCCGCGCGCTGCTCGCGGCCGTCCTGCTGGGCCTCGCGATCGCGTCGAAGTCGTGGGCCGTGCTCGCGATCGGGCCCGTGCTGCTCGCGCTGCCCGAGCGTCGCGTGCTCGCGCTCGGCGTCGCCGGCGCGGTCGCGCTCGCCGTGATCGCGCCGCTCTGGCTGACCGGATCCCCCGCGACGTTCGTCAAGGCCACGAGCACGACCGGCGAGATCTTCGCGCCGTGGCACGTCTTCTGGTTTCTCGGCGAGACGGGGCACGTCGTCATCGGCGGTGACGGCCTGCCCAAGCCCGACGGCTATCGCGTCCCGCCGCAGTGGCTCTCGCCGCTCACGCACCCGCTGATCGCGTTCCTCGTCGTGCCGCTGTCGCTCGCCTGGGCGCGCGTGCATCGGGCGGCGCGCCCCGCCGGCGAGCAGCTGCTCGCGCTGCTCGCGCTGCTGTTTCTCCTGCGCTGCGCGCTCGACCCGTGGAACGTCGTCTACTACGAGCTGCCGTTCATCCTCGCGCTGCTGGCGTGGGAGGGGCTGTGCCGGCCCGAGCGCCCACCGGTCGGCGCGCTGCTGGCCACCGTCCTGACCTGGGTGACGTTCGAGTCCGCGCCGGCCTGGCTGAGCCCGGACATGCAGACCCTGTTCTTCGCCGCCTGGGCGCTGCCGTTCGCGGCGTGGATGGCGCGGACCGCGTTCGGCGCCCGCGCCGCGCGCTCCGAGCGCCACGGCGCGCCCGATCGGGCGGGCCGCCCGATCGCCGCCGTGCCCCAGTCCTAGCACGAACGTGCACAGTGCGCGCGCCGCGTTGCAGCGCCTCCGAGCATCGGCTATAGCTAGGGCAGAGGCAGGCGTGAGCCCAGCATCCGAACACTTCGACGCTGTCGTCGTCGGATCCGGGTTCGGCGGATCGGTGACGGCGTATCGGCTGGCTGACGCCGGGCACAGCGTCTGCCTGCTCGAGCGCGGCAAGCCGTTTGGGCCCAACTCGTTTCCGCGCTCCCCGCTGGGGATGAAGCGCCAGTTCTGGGATCCCAGCGAGGGCCTGCACGGGATGTTCAACGTCTGGAGCTTCGCCGACATCGACGCGATCGTCGCCAGCGGCCTCGGCGGCGGCTCGCTGGTCTACGCCAACGTCCTGCTGCGCAAGGACGAGGACTGGTTCGTGCGCGAGCAGCCCGGCAAGGGCTCGTGGGAGGACGGCTACGAGTACTGGCCGGTCACGCGCGCCGATCTGGACCCGCACTACGACCGCGTCGAGCGGATGATGAACGTCCAGAAGTACCCGCTCGAGCAGGACCCCTACGACAAGACGCTCAAGACGCTGGCGTTCCGCGACGCCGCCCAGAAGCTCGGCCTCGACTGGCGCCTCGTGAACCTCGCCGTGACGTTCGCCAACGACGGCGACCCGCCGACGGTCGGCGAGCCGATCAAGGAGGACCGGCCGAACATCCACGGCGCGACCCGCCTGACGTGCAAGCTCACCGGCGAGTGCGACCTGGGCTGCAACCACGGCTCCAAGAACTCGCTGGACTTCACCTACATCACGGCGGCCTGGCATGCCGGCGCCGACATCCGCACGCGCCACGAGGTGCGCTCGTTGCAACCGCGCGACGGCGGCGGCTACCGCGTCGAGTACGTCGTCCACGAGCCGGAGTCGGAGGGCACGCCGACCGACACGAGCCGCCTGGACCGCCACAGCGTCACCTGCGACCGCCTGATCCTGTCGGCCGGCACGCTCGGGACGACGTACCTGCTGCTGAAGAACCGCTCGGCGTTCCCGGGCCTCAGCCCGGCGCTCGGCTCGCGCTTCGGCGGCAACGGCGACCTGCTGACCTTCGCGCGCAACTGCATGACGGAGATCGACGGCAGGAAGGTGCCCAACGTCCTGGACTCCGCCCACGCGCCGGTCATCACGAGCGCGATCCGCGTGCCCGACGAGCGCGACGGCGCCGCGGCGGGACAGCGCGGGTTCTACCTCGAGGACGCCGGCCAGCCCGAGTTCGTGTCCTGGATGCTGCAGCTGATCGACACCCCCCGGTCGCTGCTGGAGCAGCGACGCAGGCTGCCAGGGCTCGTGCGGGATCTCTTCAGGCACGAGGACACGGACGTCGGCGCCGAGATCTCGGAGCTGCTGGGCGAGTGCAGCGAGTCCTCGGCGTTCCTGCCGCTGCTGGGCATGGGCCGCGACGTCCCCGAGGGGACGATGTCCCTGCGCGACGGCGGCCTGGCGGTCGACTGGAAGAAGAACGGCTCCTCGAAGGAGTACTTCGAGCGCGTGCGCGACGTCTCCAGGGCCGTCGCCGACGAGCTCGGCGGGAGGTTCCTCGACAACCCGATCTGGCTGCTGAGCCGCGTCGTCACCGTGCACGCGCTCGGCGGCTGCCCGATGGGCCGCGACGACCGCGAGGGCGTCGTCGATCCGTACGGCCGCGTCTACAACCACCCCGGCCTGCACATCGCCGACGGCTCGGTGATGCCGGGCCCGGTCGGGCCCAACCCGAGCCTGACGATCGCCGGCCTCGCCGACCGCTTCGCCGACGCCATCCTCGAAGACATGAAGGGAAACACCGTGACCGCACCGCCACCCCCGCCTGCCGCCGAGGGCGGGAACGCCGCGCCCGATGTCGCCGCCGCCCCGCCGCCCAGCGAGCATCCCGCCTCGCTGCGGTTCACCGAGAAGATGCGCGGCTTCATCAGCTTCGGCGAGGACGACTACGACAGGGGCTTCCGGCAGGGCAAGAAGGCGCGGACGGGCTGCATGTTCCACGTCACGGTCGTGATGGACGACATCGAGCGCTTCGTCGAGGACGAGCAGCATCCGGGCACGATCAGCGGCCACGTCGACTGCGACGCGCTCGGCGGCAAGCTCGAGGTGCAGCAGGGCTGGTTCAACCTGTTCGTCGACGCCGACGAGGACGGCGAGCAGCGCAAGCTCATGAAGTACCGCCTGCTGATCGCCGACGGCGAGGGCCACCCGATCACGCTCGACGGCTACAAGGAGGTCCACGACGACCGCGGCTTCGACGTCTGGAGCGACACGACGACGCTCTTCACGCGGATCCTCGCCGGTCATGTCGAGCCCGGCGGCGATGACGACGCCGACGTCCTCGCAAGCGGCATCCTGCACGTCCTGCCACAGGACTTCGCGGTGCAGATGACGACGTTCCGCGTCGATCCGCCGCACCGGGTCGACGCGCTCGGGCGCTTCGGCGGGCTGTTCGCCGGAAGCCTCTGGGACGCGTTCGGACCGGGCGCGAGGAAGGACTGAGGTGGTGCCGTGACGACCGCCGCCGCCCACACCGACGAGCTCGTCCCGCTCGACGTCGCCGACGGGGTTCCCTGCAACCTGATCCACGTCCGCGGCCCGCACACGCCGACGAAGGGGCCCGTGCTGCTCGTCCACGGCGTCGGCGTGCGAACGGAGATCTGGCGCCCGCCCACGCCGCGCACGCTGGTCGAGGCGCTCGTCGACGATGGCTACGACGTCTGGATGGAGACGTGGCGGGCGAGCATGGACGTCCCGAACAACACGTGGACGCTCGACCAGGGGGCGGTGCTCGACCATCCCGTCGCCGTCAGGAAGGTCGTCGAGCTGACCGGCGCCGACTCGATCCAGGCGATCACCCACTGCCAGGGGTCGACGAGCTTCATGATGTCCGCCTGCGCCGGGCTGGTGCCGCAGGTGCGCACGATCGTCGCAAGCGCCGTCTCGCTGCACCCGGTCGTGCCGCGCGTGGCGAAGGTGAAGCTGAAGTACGTCGTGCCGGTCGTGTCGCGGCTCGCCGGCTACCTCGACCCGCAGTGGGGCGAGAAGGGCGCGCCCTGGGTTCTGCCGAAGGCGGTGACGGCGTACTCGAAGCTGTCGCGGCGCAAATGCGACAACGGCGTCTGCAAGGTGGCGAGCTTCATGTTCGGGTCCGGCGACCCGACGCTGTGGACCCACGAGCAGCTCAGCGCCGAGACGCACGAGTGGACGAAGGGGGAGTTCGGGCCGGCGCCGCTGACGTTCTTCAAGCAGATCGCCAGGTGCGTCGAGGCCGGCCACCTCGTGAGCGTCGAGGGCCGCCCCGAGCTGCCGGAGAGCTTCGTCTCGCAACCGCCGCAGACCGACGCGCGCTTCTCCTTCATCACCGGCGGGCGCAACCACTGCTTCCTGCCGGAGAGCCAGCAGCGCACGTTCGACTGGTTCGAGCGCCGCGAGCCCGGCCGCCACGCGCTGCACGTCATCCCCGGCTACGGGCACCTCGACGTCTTCGTCGCCGAGACCGCCGCGCAGAACGTCCACCCGATCGTCCTCGGCGAACTGGAGAAGGCCGCATGAGCCCCGCCCCGCCCACCGCGCAGCGCGACACGACCAGGGACGGGCTCGCGAACAAGGTCCAGTTCCGGCTGCTGACCGGATTCGAGCCGCTCTGGCGGACCGTCCGGCGCATCGACCCGCTCGAGCGGGTCGTCAACCGCGTGCTGATCAACAACGGCATCATGAAGGCCGCCCCGCGGCCCTACCGCCTCAGCACGCTGAGCGACTACACGTCGATCGAGTCGCTGACCGACAAGACCTACAACAGCCGCCAGCTTGCGCCGGTGGCGCCGGGCGGGCCGGCGCTGCCCGATCCGCGCGAGGTGGCCGAGCTCTTCCTCCGCCCCGTCCGCCAGACGCCAGACGGCGAGGTCGAGGTCATGCGCGAGTGCGCGAAGTCGACGGTCCTGTTCGCGTACTTCGCGCAGTGGTTCACCGACGGCTTCCTGCGCAGCCGCCGCGCCGAGCCGGATGCCGCGGAACGCTACGACGAGCTCGACCCGCGGCGCTACCGCGACATCACGCGCAGCGAGTCGACGCAGGAGATCGACATGACGCCGCTCTACGGGATCGGTCGCGAGCAGACGCTCGCGCTGCGCGCGATGGAGGGCGGGCTGCTGAAGTCCCAGCAGATCGGCGGCGAGGAGTTCCCGCCGTTTCTCTGCGACGCGGCGGGCGCGATCAAGCCCGAGTTCGCGAGCCTCCCCGAGCCCGTCGGCTTCCGCAACCCGCGCCTGACGCCGGAGCAGAAGGCGCACCTGTTCGCGATGGGCTCGGACGCCGGCAACTCGCAGATCGGCTACGCGATGCTCAACGTGCTCTTCCTGCGCGAGCACAACGCGATCGCGCGGGAGCTCGGAGACAAGCACCCGGCCTGGGACGACGAACGCGTGTTCCAGACCGCTCGCAACGTCGTGATCGTGCTGCTGATGAAGCTCGTGATCGAGGAGTACATCAACCACATCGCCCCCTACCGGTTTCGCTTCAAGCTGCACCCCGGGGGCTTCTCGAAGCAGCCGTGGATGCGGCCCAACTGGATCGCCGCCGAGTTCAACCTCCTCTACCGCTGGCACAGCCTCGTGCCGTCGACGATCGACGTCCACGGCGAGCCGCTCGCACTCGAGGACACGATCAACGACCCGCGGCTGCTGACCCGGCACGGGATCGGGCCGCTGTTCGACGACGCCTCGCGCCAGCGGGCGGGGGAGGTCGGGCTCTTCAACACCGCCGCCTTCTTCCATCGCATCACCACGCTGCCGAGCGTCGTGCAGTCGCGCGTCGTCAGGCTCCCGACCTACAACGACTACCGCGCCGACTGCAAGATGCCGCGGCTGGCGTCGTTTGACCAGCTGACGTCGAGCGTGCGCCTCCGGGAGGAGCTCGAGCGGCTCTACGGCACCGTCGACAGGGTCGAGTTCTACATCGGGATCTTCGCCGAGGATCCGCGGCCGAACTCCGTGCTGCCCGCGCTGCTGGGCACGATGGTCGGGCTGCACGCGTTCTCGCAGCTGCTGACGAACCCGCTGCTCGCGAAGGGGATCTGGGAGCACCCCGACACGTTCGCCGCGGAGGGCCGGCGGATCATCGCGCAGACCGACAGCCTCGCCACCCTCGTCAGGCGCAACCTGCCGCCCGGCGCGCCCGTGCCCGAGGTGCGCCTGACGCGCGCGGACTGGGTACGCGTGTAGGACGAATGGACGCAAGCCCGCAAGAGCTCGGCGGTCCTGAGCGCGTCCAGCGCGCGATCGAGGCGATGGAGCGCTATGGCGGCACCGTTCCCGGCTTTCGCCGTGCTCACGGGCGCGGCATCGTCTGCCGCGGGTATTTCACCGCCACCGCCGAGGTGGCCGCGCTGACGACCGCCGAGCACATGCAGGGCGACCGGATCGAGACCGTGGTCCGGCTCTCCAACAGCGCGTCGAGCCCCTATGCCGGCGACCGCAAGACCGTCCTCGGGCTCGGCGTGCGCTTCGAGCTGCCGTCGGGCGGCCACGCTTCGTGGGCGGCGCTGACGATCGACCGCGCCCCCTTCCGCGTGCCCGACGACTTCATCGCGCTGCAGTCCGCGACACGCCGCGGCCGCAACGGCAAGCCCAACCCGCTGCGCCTGGCGGCGCACGTCGCCACGCACGTCAAGAGCGTTCCCGGCATGCTCGCGGCCCTCCGTCACCCGTCGTCGCAGAGCTTCGCCCACGGCCTCTTCAACGGCCTGAACGCGTACTTCCTGGTCGACGCAGAAGGCCGGCGTCGCGCGTTTCGCTATCGCTGGATCCCCTCGGAGGACGGCAGCGCGCTGACCAGCGAGCAGGAGCGCACCTACCCGCCGCAGTACCTCCTCAGCGAGCTCCGCAACCGCCTCGCGAAGGCGCCCGTCACGTGGGCTCTCGTGTTCCAGATGGCCGAGCCGGGGGACGTGACCGACGACGTCACGAAGGTGTGGCCCCGGGAGCGGCGCCAGATCACCGCGGGCCGCCTCGTGGTCGAGCGGCCGCACGAGGACCAGGAGCTGGCCGACGACCTCGTGTTCGACCCGACCAAGGTCCCGCCCGGGATCGAGCTGTCCGATGACCCGATCCTGCACTTCCGCTCCGCTGCCTACAGCGAGTCCCACCGCCGCCGCGCGGCGGAGTCGCGGCCGAGCGTGCGCCCGGAGTAGGCCGTCAGGTGCTCGCGATCTGCGCCGTGGTCGCGGGGGCGGCGCGCAGCGTCTGCAGCACGACGCAGTAGCGCTCCGTGAGCTTGAGCAGCGCGGCGAGCTGCTCCTCGTCGGCGCCGGGCGCGTCGAGCTCGAAGCGCAGGGCGATGCTGGCGAAGCCGACGGGCGCCTGCCGGTCGACCCCGAGCGTCCCGCGGAAGTCAAGCTCGCCGTCGGCGGTGATCGTGCCGCCCTCGAGCGGGATCTCGAGCGCCGTCGCGACCGCCTTCAGCGTGACGCCCGCGCAGGCGACGAGCGCCTCGAGCAGCATGTCGCCGGAGCACAGCAGGCTGCCGTCGCCGCCGGTCGCGGGGTGCAGCCCGGCCCTCGCGAGGGCTCTCCCGGTCTGCACGTTGCAGGCGATCTCGTCGTCGAGCGTGCCCGTCGCGGTGAGCGTCACGCGCGCGGCCTCGGGCTGCTCGGCGTAGCGCTCTTTGAGGGGCGCCTGCAGGGCGCGCAGGGCATCGCGGTCCATGGTCGCGGACGCTACCTTGTCGCGATGCCCAACTGGGAGGACGTGGTCGCGCTCGGGACGCGGCTGCCGGGCGTGGAGGTCGGGACCTCGTACGGCACGGCGGCGCTGCGCGTACGCGGCAAGGGCATGTGCCGGATGCGTACCAACCCCGACGCGCTCGTCATCCGTGTCACGGACATGGGCGAGCGCGAGGCGCTGCTGCAGGGCGACCCGGCGGTGTTCTTCACGACCCCGCACTACGACGGCTGGCCGTACGTGCTCGTGCGCCTCGAGGCCGTCGATCCGGTCGAGCTGGGCGAGCTGCTGGAGGACGCGTGGCGGGTGTTCGCCGCCAAGCGGGTGGTGGCGGCGTGGGACGCCGAGCAGGAGCGAGCGGGGGAGCAGGCGTCGCGCGCGCGGTGTGAGCGCAACGGCGGGTAGGCCGCGCGCGGCGCGAGGCGGCTGCGCATC
>JAHWJE010000220.1 GCA_019348575.1 Actinomycetota bacterium
TACGCGAGCGCACCATCCGTCCGCGATCACATCGCGCAGGACGTGGCGGCCGATCTCGTCGCGCTGCTGTCGTCGCCGGCGCAGGTCGAGATCCGCGCCTCGAACGAGCCGCTGCGCCGCGAGACGATCCGCCCCGGCCACGTTGCGGTCCTCGTGCGCACCCACCGCAACGCCGCGCGCGTGCGCGAGGCGCTCGACGACGCCGGCATCCCCGCCGTCATCAACGGCGCCGGCAGCGTCTTCGCGACGGTGCCGGCGCGCGCCTGGCTGCGCGTGCTGGAGGCGCTCGAACGACCGGCTTCGTCGACGCGCGCACGGTCGGCGGCGCTCACCCCGTTCCTCGGCTGGACGGCGGAGCGGGTGGCGTGCGCGGGCGAGCCGGAATGGGAGGAGCTCCACCGCCGGCTGCATCGCTGGGCGCGGGTGCTGCGCACGAGCGGCGTGGCGGCCCTGATGGAGACGATCACGCGTGCCGAGGGGCTGCCGGGGCGCGTGCTGGCGAGCGCCGCCGGGGAGCGCGACCTGACCGACCTGCGCCACGTCGGCCAGCTCCTGCACG
Source organism: Actinomycetota bacterium (assembly GCA_019348575.1). The sequence goes on from JAHWJE010000220.1 coordinate 560, forward strand.
CCACGGCGACGGCGGAGGGAATGGGCGGCGCGGCGCTGACGGCGTGGCTGCGCCAGCGCATCGCGGCCGCGGCGCGCGAGACGAGCGACGAGGAGCGTACGCGACGCCTCGAGTCCGACGCCGAGGCTGTCCAGGTGCTGACGATCCACCGCAGCAAGGGACTGGAGTTCCCGATCGTCTACTGCCCGGACCTGTGGGAGCCGGGCTACATCCCGCGCGACCCGCAGCCCGTGTTCTTCCATGACCCGGCGCAGGACGACGCGCGGACGATCGACGTCGGGCTCGACGGGCCGGACTGGAAGCGCCACTGCCGCCACCACGAGGAGGAGCAGCGCGGCGAGGACCTGCGCCTGGCGTACGTGGCGCTGACGCGGGCGCGCCATCAGGCGGTCGTGTGGTGGGCGGGGTCGTGGGAGAGCCGGCACTCGGCGCTCGGGCGGCTCGTATTCGCGCGGGGGGAGGACGGGGTGGTGTCGGCTGCGGGTGCTGGGACGCCGACGGATGCTGCGGCGATGGCGCGGTTCGAGGAGCTGGCGTCGTTGGTGCCGGGGCGCATCAGCGTCGAGCGGTCGCGGCTGGCGGGATTGCCGCTGTCGTGGACGTCTGAGTTGCGGGTGGCTTCGGATCTCCGTGCGGCGTCGTTCGACCGCGCGCTGGACGCGCGCTGGCGGCGCACGTCGTTCAGCGATATCTCGGCAGGGGTGTACGACGCGGCGCGGGTGGCGAGCGAGCCCGAGCAGGGGATGTTGGTGGACGAGCCGCCGCCGTCGGCGACCGCTGTCGCTTCGCCGCCGGTCGACGGCGACGCCGCGCTGCTGAGCACGCCCGTCTTGCTGGCGGCGATGCCCGTCGGGCTGCAGGTCGGCACGCTCGTGCACCGGGTGCTCGAGGCGGCGGACTTCGCGGCGGAGGATCTGGAGGCGGAGGTGGCGCTGCGCGTCGCCGAGGGACAGGGATGGCGCCACGTCGACGTGGGTCGGCCCGAGATCGCCGCTGCCGGATTGGCTGCGGCGCTGCAGACGCCGCTGGGCCCGCTGCTGGACGAGTTGCGCCTGTGCGACGTCGGGCGCGCGGACCGCCTGGACGAGCTCACGTTCGAGCTGCCGCTCGTCGGCGGCGACGAGCCGACCGGCCGGCTGACGCTCACCGCGATCGGTGCTGCGTTGCGCGAGCATCTGCGGGAGGACGATCCGCTGCACGCGTACGCGGAGCGGCTCGCCGATCCGGCGCTGCGCTCGAACGTGCGCGGATACCTGACGGGAAGCATCGACCTCGTCCTGCGGGTGGGCGGTCATGGCGGTGCCGCGGCCGGGTACGCGATCGCGGATTACAAGACGAACTGGCTCGCTCCGCCCGGCGAGGAGCTGACGGCGTGGCATCACCGCCCGGCCGCGCTCGCGAGCGAGATGCGCCACCGCCACTACGGCCTGCAGGCGCTGCTGTACGCGGTGGCGCTGCACCGGTATCTGCGGTGGCGAGTGCCGGGCTACGACCCGGACGTGCACATCGCCGGCGTCCTGTACCTCTTCCTGCGCGGAATGACCGGGGCTGAGACGCCGGTGGTCGACGGCGAGCGCTGCGGGGTGTTCGCGTGGCACCCGCCCGGCGCGCTCATCTCCGCGCTCAGCGACGTGTTCGACCACGGGGAGGCGGCGCGGTGACCATTGCGCCCGTCATCGAGATCGACACCGACGACCCGCGGCGCGCGCGCCACGCGCCGGGGCTGCTGCGCACGTTCAACGACATAGGCCTGCTGTCAGCGGCGGACGTCCACGTCGCCGTGCGCCTGACCTCCCTTGCCGACGAGCAGGATGCGCGGGTGGCGCTCGCCGCCGCGTTCGCCGTCCGCGGGCCGCGGCTCGGCCACGTGCTCGTCGATCTCGCCACGATCCGCTCCACCGCGGCGGTCGACTCCGACGAGCCGGTCGATCTGTCGGCGCTGCCATGGCCGGAGCCCGAGGCATGGGTACACGCGCTGGCGCAGAGCCCGCTCGTCGCAGTCGGGGAGGACGCCGAAGCGGACGCCGCTCGCCCGCTGCGCCTGATCGTCAGCACGCTGTACCTCGACCGCTACTGGCACGAGGAGCGCGAGGTCGCCGCCGACCTACGAACGTTCAGCGACGGGTCCCCCGCGGCGGTCGACGAAGCCGTGCTCGCCGACGGGCTCGCGCGCCTGTTCGCCGGCGCGGCCGGCGACAGCCGCCAGCGAATGGCCGCCGCAACCGCCGCGCGGCGCCGCTTCGCCGTCGTCGCCGGGGGGCCGGGGACCGGCAAGACGACGACCGTCGCACGGATCGTCGCGCTACTCGTCGAGCAAGCCACGGCCGCCGGCGACCCGCGACCGCTCGTCGCGCTCGCGGCGCCGACCGGCAAGGCAGCCGCGCGGCTGGAAGAAGCCGTCCACGCCGAGGCGGCAACGCTCAACATCGACGATGCCGTCCGAGCGCAGCTCCTCGACCTACACGCCTCCACGCTGCACCGCCTCCTCGGCTGGCGGCCCGGCAGCCACAGCCGCTTCCGCCACCACCGCACCAACCGCCTGCCCCACGACGTCGTGATCGTCGACGAGACGTCGATGGTCTCGCTGTCGCTGATGGCGAGGGTCGTCGAAGCCGTGCGCCCCGATGCCCGCCTCGTCCTCGTCGGCGACCCCGGCCAGCTCACATCGATCGAGGCCGGCGCCGTGCTCGGCGACATCGTCGGACCCGCGGCAACCGGGCGTCCACCGAGCTCGAGCATCGGCGAGGGCATTGTCGTCCTCGACCGCGTCCACCGCTACGGCGGCGGCATCGCCCTCTTGGCAGACGCGATCCGCCGAGGCGATCCCGACGAGGTGATGTCGGTCCTCGAGCGTCAGCCGGATGACGTCTCGTGGATTCCCGTCGACGCGGCCGATCCCGACGCCGACCTCGCTCTCGCGGCCGTCTGCGACGAAGCTGTCACCGCCGGGCGAGCGGTCGTCGAGGCCGCGCGAGCCGGCGCCGCCCGCGAAGCGATCGCCGCCCTCGGCGCCTTCCGCGTGCTCTGCGCGCACCGCCGCGGCGCGCAGGGCGTCGCCGCCTGGACAGCCCGCATCGAAAGCTGGCTCGCCACAGCGATCCCCGGCTTCGATCCCGACGGCCCCGCCTACGTCGGGCGGCCGCTGCTCATCACGCAGAACGACTACGAGCTGCGCCTCTACAACGGCGATACCGGCGTCATCGTCCAGACCGACCCCGACCGCGTCAGCGCCGCCTTCGAGCGCGGCGCCGAGCTGCTCGAGTTCACCCCCACCCGCCTCGGCGCGATCGAGACCGCCTTCGCGATGACGATCCACAAGAGCCAGGGCTCGCAGTTCGACACGGCCGTCGTCCTGCTGCCCGCGGCGACGTCGCGGATCCTGACGCGGGAACTGCTCTACACCGCCGCCACGCGCGCCCGCAAGCGCCTGATCCTCGTCGGGACGGAAGACGCGCTCCGCACCGCGGTGTCGCGTCCCGTTGCGCGCGCATCGGGGCTGCGAGCGCGGCTGTGGAGCGCCGATGACCTGAGATGAAGCAACGTCGGCTCGGCGGCGGCAAACGTCATGCGCCTCACCTAGGCCAAGCC
>JAHWJE010000221.1 GCA_019348575.1 Actinomycetota bacterium
ATCAGCGACTTCGAGCCGGGAGCGCCGGGCCCGGCCGCGGCGACCGCGACCGGTGCGGCTGCATCGTCGGTCGAGGCGCCGCCGCCGATCAGCAGCGGGACCGCCACGAGCGCGGCGAGCAGCAGGACCGCGACGGGCCAGAGCTTCTTGTCGACGAGATCGCGCGCGATCCGCTTCAGGGGGTCGATCATCGTGTTCATCGTCCGGCTCCCTGAGGAGTCGCAGTGACGAGGGCGGTCGGGCCCGGCGGGCCGTGGGCGATCCCGTGGCCGATCGTGCAGTGCGAGTCGGGCGGGCAGAACACGCCACCCAACAGCGCGGGCGCGTCCGGCTACTACCAGATCATCCCCGAGACCTGGCGGGGCATGGGCGGCAAGGGACCCGCCGCGTACCTGGCGCCGAAGGCCGAGCAGGACCGCGTCGCCGCGGCCCTCTGGGACGGCGGCCGCGGCGCGCACAACTGGGTCTGCGCTGGACTTATGGGCGTGGGCTGAGCCGGGCGCCGCTACGATCAAACGCGTGAGGCGGCTTTTGACAGGGATGTCTGCCGTGATCGCGGCAGCCGCCGTCGTCCTCGCCATCGCGGGAGCGCAGGCGGGCGCCCAGGCGAGCGACCCCCAGCCCCCCGTCGAGGTCCATTTCTTCGCGGCGGACGCAACGCAGGCCGGGGTCATCAGCCTGCACTTCTTCGGCGCCCCCGGCGCGCCGGTGACGTTCTACGAGCGCGTCGACGACAGGCTCGTGAAGCTCGGCACGAGGACGTCGGCGGCCGACGAGACCGTCATGCGCGACGCGGTCACCTGGCGCTGCGACCGCCTCGTGCGGCGCTTTGCGGCAGTCGCGCCGCTGGCCGGCGGGCGGTTCGCCGTCGGCTGGTACAGCGTGCGCACGTCGTCGTGCGCCACGCGGCTGGAGCTCAACGTCCCGCGCCGCCTGGCGCCGGGCGCGGTCGGCCGCGTCAGCGTGATCGACCGCTGGGGCAACGGCAGCCTCACGCCGCGGGTCTGCGTCACACCCCCGCGCGGGAAGCGGGCATGCGAGAAGGTGCGGCTGCGCCGCGCGGTCTCGGTCGCCAGCCACCGCTTCCGCGCACGCACGACCGGGCGCTGGCGCGTCGAGCTGCGCTTCCGCGGCCGTCGCGTGCGCCGCACGGTCGCAGTCGGTGCCGGCGTCGGCGCGTCCGCGCCGCCGCCGACGGTGCTCGCGACGGGCGACTCGATGATGCAGGGCGTCGACACCTTCCTCGCCGACGAGCTCGGCGACGGCGCGCGGGTCGTCAGCGACATCCGCCCCGGCATGGGCATCGCCAAGCCGCTGGGCCCGTGGCCGGCGCTCGCCCGCACGCAGACCAGGCGCGAGCGGCAGGCGGCGACGGTGGTGTCGCTCGGCGTCGTCGACCGGTTCCCCCTGCGGGCGGCGGACGGTGCGCGGCTCGAGTGCTGCGGGGCCGGCTGGGTCGTCGAGTACGCGCGCCGCCTGCGCGCGATGATGAAGACCTACCGGCGCGAGGGGCGCGCGCGCGTGATCTGGCTGACGCTGCCGCTCCCGCGGGGGCCGCGCGACCTCGCCGACGCGGTCAACCTGGCGGTGCTGCACGCCGCCAGGGGAATCGACGAGGTCGAGGTCCTGCGGATGGACCGGGTCTTCACGCCCGACGGCTTCCGCGAGACGATGCCCTACCGCGGCCGCGTCGTCGACGTGCGCGAGGAGGACGGGATCCACCTCAACATCACCGGCCAGGTGATCGCCGCGAGGATCGTGGCGGGCGCGCTGCGCAGGCGCTGACACGCTGCCCCCGCAGCCGGCGCCGTCGCCGGACCGCTGCGTGATACTGCGATCCGTGCCCTGCCGCCGCCGCCCGCTGCTCGCGCTTCTGGCGACGGCGCTCGTCGCGGCGCTCGCGCCCGCCGCCGCCGCGCACGGCGATCCCGGCCCGTACGTCGCCCTCGGCGACTCCTACACCGCCGCGCCGCTGGTGCCCAACCAGGTCGGCCGGCCCGCCGGCTGCGCGCGCTCGGACCACAACTACCCCTCGCTCGTCAGATCGGCGACGGGCGTCGCGCAGTTTCGCGACGTGAGCTGCTCGAGCGCGGAGACCGAGCACATGGCAGCGCCGCAGCCGGTCACGCTCGGTACCAACCCGCCGCAGTTCGCCGCGCTCGACGCGCGCGCGCGGCTCGTGACGATCGGGATCGGCGGCAACGACGTCGGCCTCGTCGGCGCGGCGAAGACGTGCCTGCGCCTCGGCGTCCTGCAGCCGACCGGCAGCGCCTGCCGCAGCAACTTCGCCAAGCCCGGCGGCGGCGATGAGCTCGTCGACCGGATCGCCGCGACGGCGCCGAGGATCGCCGCGACGCTGCAGGGCATCCGCGCGCGGGCGCCGCGGGCGCGCGTGCTGATCGTCGGCTACCCCGCGGTCGCGCCACGCGGCGGCAGGGGCTGCTACCCGCTCGTCCCGCTGTCCGACGACGACATCACCTACCTCGATGAGATGCTGCGCCGGACGAACGCGATGATCGCCGAGCAGGCGCCCGCCAACGACGCCGAGTACGTCGACACGTACGCCGACAGCGTCGGCCACGACGTCTGCACGCCGCCGGGCACGCGCTGGTTCGAAGGCGTCGTGCCGACGGCGCCCGCCTACCCGATCCATCCCAACGCGCTCGGCGAGGCGAGCATGGCACGCTCGGTGCTGCGCGTGCTCGCCCAGCCGCGCCCGGCGCCGGCGCTCGGCCCGCTGCGCCGCTCGCGGCGCACGATCGCGGCCGGCCGCGCGCTGCGCATCTCCTTCGTGCTCAGCCGCGCCGGACGCGTGACGTTCGGGCTGCAGCGCTCGCTCGGTCGCGGGCGCTACACCGGCGTGCGCCGGTTGATCGCCGTCGAGGCGCAGGCCGGCGAGAACGTCGTCGCGCTGTCGGGCAGGCGGCTCGGCCGGCGCGCCGGCCTGTACCGCGTCAGCGCCGCCGTCGCGGGCGGCGCGCCGCGGCACGTGCACTTCCGCATCCGCCGCGCGCGCTGACGACAGCACGGCACGCTGACGCTCTCCCGGGGGCGATCAGCGACGGCGCTTGCCGGCGGCCGCGCGCAGGATCACGCGCGAGCGGTCGCCGGCGCGGACGATCATGCGAGCACGGCCCCTGGCGGCCGCGACGAGCGCGCGCTTGCCACTGCTCTTCGAGCGCAGCTGCGACCACACCCGCGCGGCGTTGACCTCGCCGCGGAGGTTGACGCCGGACCGGCGCCAGCTGCCTGTCTTCGAGGGCAGCGCCCGCGCGTCCTTGCGCGCCAGGCAGCGCAGCGCTCTCTGCAGTCCCTTCACGCCTGTCTCGGCGACCGAACGGGCGCTGTGACGACAGCCCAGGCGGGCGGCGGCGCGCTCGGCGGCGCGCGCGCCGACGGCGCGGTCGGCAAAGGAGCCCACGCCCGACATGTACTGTCCGCGGCCCACGTCGGAGACCGTTCCGTGCAGGAAGTCCGTCCGCGGATCGGCCGGGTCGCCCGCCGCCAGCTCGACGAGCTGGGTCGTCGGGCGCGCGGCCCGGAAGCGCTGCACGTGCGAGGCGGTGACGAGCTCGTCGTCCGCCTCGTGGAGGAGCATCACGTCGGCGTGGATCGAGGGCGCGAGCGCGACGAGGTTCCACGCCGCGGTCGTCTCGGCGGTGGTGCCGAAGAGGCGCATGATCTGGCTCGACACGAGCTTCACGCGCGCGTCGCTGCTGACCGAGGCCCCGACGGCGGGCGAGACGACGACGCTCAGCGCCTCCGGATCGTTGGACCCCGACGGGAAGATCGAGCGGCTCGAGTGGGACTTCAACTCCGACGGTCAGGTCGACGCGATCCGCACCGACGTCTCGAAGTCGGTCGCGGTGCAGTTCATGCGCGCCGCCTCGTACACCGTGTCCCTCACCGTCGTCGACGACGACGGCCTCCCGGCTCTGCGCTGCATCGGCGCACGGTCCACCCGCGAGGTACTGCGCCGCGTCCAGCGCGCTGACGTTGTCAGACGTCGCCGTGACGGTGAAGGGGTCGCCGTTGACCAAAAGGGTGATGCTCACGCCGACGCACGACGGCAGCAGCGTCGCGGCCAAAGTCGACACGGCCTCGAGGGCGGGCACCAGATCGAGCGTCTCGTCAGAGAGAGCAG
>JAHWJE010000222.1 GCA_019348575.1 Actinomycetota bacterium
GCGGCGTGTGCGAGACGGGCCCGGCATGGCGCGCCGCGAGAGCGGCGCCGCGGCCCGCCGCGACCGCCGCGCCGTAGACCCCCGTGTACACCCCGCGCGTGATCGCGTCGTGGGCGAGTTGGGCCGGCTTGCCGGGCGGTCCGACGAAGCGGAAGACGCGGTCGGCGAGCGCGAGGTGCGTCTCGCCGATGCCGCGCGCGGCGGCTCCGAGCTCCGACAGACCCCGCCTCGCCAGCTCGGCGGCTTCGGTCATCGCTTCCCCTTCCCCTTCGACAGCCGCTCGAGCTCGCGCGCGACCGCGAGGCCGACGATCCCCGCGCCGACGATGATCGTGTCGTAGCTGTCGCTGGGCATCGGCGAAGCAAAGTCTTCCCAAAGAGCGGCAACGACGGCCGCGCCGGGGGCGAGATCTGCTTGTCGGCACCCTCAGACGGGGACAGCGCGGATTCGTCCGGCATTTGCGGAGAGCCTGAGCCCAAAAACCCGATGCGAGCGGGAACGGCCGCTCGGCACCCCTTGCGGCGGACTGCGCGCGCTGGTCTCATGGCGCCCGACTGCTTTCGACAAAGGGGCGTTGGGACGGCATGGGCAAGACGAGAGCGACGAACAAGGTGTCCTGCGCGGACTGCTTCTTTCGCTGCAACCTGCTCTGCGCGCTGGACCTCGACGGTCCCTGCCCGACGTTCCGCCCCGACAGCCCGGAGGGGCTGAGGCCACCGCAGCAGCTGCGCTTCGCGTTTCGCCAGGAGCGCCGCACGCAGGCCGCCTGGGCCTTTCCCAGCGCGCAGGAGCAGGCCACCCTGCACGCGCAGTAGGCGACCTGCATAAAGTCCGCCCCGTGAGGATCACGGTGCTGGGCAAGTCGCCCGCGTGGCAGGACGCCGACGGAGCGTGCAGCGGCTACCTCGTCGAGGAAGGCGACACGTGCCTGCTCGTCGACTGCGGCAGCGGCGTCTTCTCCAAGCTGCGCCGCTTCCGTGACTACGTCGAGGTCGACGCGATCGTGATCACGCACATGCACGCCGATCACTTCCTGGACCTGATCCCGTTCGCGTGCGCGCTGACGTACGCGCCGCGCCAGCAGCCGGTGCCGGTCGAGCGCTGGCCCGGAACAGACGCCCCGGCCTGCCCACGGCTGCTCGTCCCCGCCGGCGCGAGGGAGATCCTGCGCACGATCGCGACGGCCGGGGGCCAGCCCTACCTGCTCGACCAGGCGTTCGCGATGTCCGAGTACGAGAGCACCGCGATCATCGACGTCGGGACGCTGAGCGTGCGCTTCCAGCCCGTTCCGCACTATCTGCCGTCAAACGCGGTCCAGGTTCGCTGTACGGCGGGCGGGCGCTTCACGTTCGGTGCCGACCACGGCCCGACCGACGCGCTCGCCGACTTCGCCGACGGCAGCGAGCTCATGATCCTCGAGGCGACGCTGCCGCGCCCCGAGCGCGAGGGCCCGCGCGGGCACCTCACGCCGAGCGAGGCGGGCGAGCACGCCGCACGCTGCAAGGCCGGCCGGCTCGTCCTGACGCACATCTCCGACGAGCTCGACTCAGAGTGGGCGCTCGCCGAGGCGCGGCGGTCCTTCGGGGGGCCGGTCGAGGTCGCGCGCGAGGGCGCCGTCTACGAGGTCTGATCACAGATCGACGAAGGGCGGGCGACGACCAGCGGGTACGCTCCCGGCCCATGCCCCCCGAGCGCGACCTGTTCGCGAACTTCGAGCGCATGCGGCGCGAGATGGACGAGCTGTTCGGCGACGCGTTCGGCAGCGCCGGGCTCACGTCGCGGCGCACGGGCTTCTGCCCGGCGGTCGACGTCTTCTACGCCGACGAGCCGCCGCGCGCGATCGTCCACGCCGAGCTGGCCGGCATCGACGCCGACGATCTCGGCCTCGAGATCCAGGGCCGCTCGCTGACGCTGACCGGCCAGCGCCGCGAGGCCGACGCCGAAGGCCGCGTCTACCAGCAGCTCGAGATCGAGCACGGCGCGTTTCGGCGCACGATCGAGCTCGGCGCCGACGTCGTCGCCGACCAGGCGCAGGCGACCTATCACGACGGGATCCTGCGCGTCGAGCTGCCGCTCGCCGATCCGCGCGGGCGCACGCGCAACGTGCCGATCGAGCGCGGCGCATCGACCGAGGGCGAGGAACGATGATCGACGTCGTCAGCGACGGCGACGGCGCGCGCGAGATCGAGGTCGCAATGGCGCCGGTCGTGCCCGACGCGCTGCCCGTCCTGCCGCTGCGCGAGACGGTGCCGTTCCCCGAGACGCTGACGCCGCTGGCGATCGGCCAGGAGCGCTCGGTCCAGCTCGTCAACGACGTGCTGGCCGGCAACCGCATGCTCGTCATGGTCGCCAGCCGCGAGCCCGACGTCGAGGAGCCCTCGCCCGACCAGCTCTACGACGTCGGCGTCGTCGGCGTGATCGCGCGCATGCTCAAGGTCCCCGACGGCACGCTGCGCGTGCTCGTGCAGGGCGGGCAGCGCGTGAAGATCGAGCGCTGGGCGAGCGAGCAGCCCTATCTCGTGGCCGAGATCTCCGAGCAGCCCGACGTCGTGGAGGAGTCGCCCGAGCTGACCGCGCTGATGCGCAACGTCCAGCAGACGTTCTCGCAGATCGTCGAGGCCGTCCCCTACCTGCCCGAGGAGCTGCAGATCGCGGTCGCCAACGTCGAGGACCCGCGCGCGCTGAGCCACCTCATCGCCGGCTCGCTGCGCCTGCCGACCGAGGAGAAGCAGGGACTGCTCGCCGAGACGAACGTCGCGCGCCGCCTGCGGCGCCTGACCGAGCTGCTCGCGCGCGAGCTCGAGGTCATCTCGATCGGCTCGCAGATCCAGAACCAGGTCCAGTCCGACATGGACCGCACGCAGCGCGAGTTCATCCTGCGCCAGCAGCTCAAGGCGATCCAGGAGGAGCTCGGCGAGTTCGACGAGTCCGCCGCCGAGGCGAACGAGCTGCGCGAGCAGCTCGCGGCGATCGCGCTGCCCGAGGAGGTCCGCAGGCAGGCAGACCGCGAGCTCGGCCGCCTCGAGAACCTCCCGCCGGCCGCTGCCGAGCACGGCGTGATCCGCACCTACCTCGAGTGGATCGCCTCGCTGCCGTGGGACAAGGCGACCGAGGACAACCTCGACCTCGACCATGCGCGGGCGGTGCTCGACGAGGATCACTACGGGCTCACGCAGGTCAAGGAACGGATCCTCGAGTTCCTTGCGGTGCGCAAGCTCAACCCGCAGGCGCGCGGCTCGATCCTGTGCTTCGTCGGACCGCCCGGCGTCGGCAAGACGTCGCTGGGCAAGTCGATCGCGCGCGCGCTGGGGCGCAAGTTCGAGCGCATCAGCGCCGGCGGCGTGCGTGACGAGGCCGAGATCCGCGGCCACCGCCGCACGTACATCGGCGCGATGCCGGGCACGATCATCCGCGCGCTGCGCGACGCCGGCTCGAACAACCCGCTGTTCATGATCGACGAGATCGACAAGATGGGCTCGGACTTCCGCGGCGATCCGGCGAGCGCGATGCTCGAGGTGCTCGACCCCGAGCAGAACGAGAACTTCCGCGATCACTACCTCGATCTGCCGTTCGACCTCTCGCGCGTGATGTTCATCACGACGGCGAACACGCTCGACACCGTTCCCGGGCCGCTGCGCGACCGGATGGAGACGATCGAGATCGCCGGCTACACCGCCGATGAGAAGCTGCAGATCGCCAAGCGCTACCTCGTGGCGCGCCAGGCCGAGCGCAACGGGCTCAAGCGCAGCCAGCTGCGGATCACCGATGCTGCGCTGCGCGCGGTGATCGCCGACTACACCCGCGAGGCGGGCGTGCGCGAGCTCGAGCGCCAGATCGGCGCGATCGCGCGCAAGGTCGCACTCGAGGTCGCCGGTGGCGGCACGCCGAAGGGCTCGATCGGCGAGGCGCGGGCGCGCGAGCTGCTCGGCCGCCAGCGCTACTACTCCGAGACCAAGCGCCGCACGCGCCTGCCCGGCGTCGCGACGGGGCTGGCGTGGACGCCGGTCGGCGGCGACGTGCTGTTCATCGAGGCGCAGGCCTTCGACGGCGAGGGCAAGCTGCAGATCACGGGGCAGCTCGGCGACGTCATGAAGGAGTCCGCGGCGGCCGCGTTCTCATACGTGCGCGGGCACCTG
>JAHWJE010000223.1 GCA_019348575.1 Actinomycetota bacterium
GGTCTCCCGCGCCGACCAGCTCCGGGCAGCGCCGGCCATGCAGCTCGACGGTGCGGGTGATCAGCCCGTCGATCACGAGCAGCCCGAGCGAGTCGCGCGCCGGCGATGGTGGCTGCCACTCCCCGGGCGCCAGCCACAGCTTCGGCGCCACGACACGCCGGCGCAACAACTCCGCGGTCGTGGCGTCGAGCCCCGCCAGCAGGTCTGGATCGGCGCCGAAGACGCGAACCACGTCCGCGCGCGGGCCTGTCGGCGCGACGGTCCCAGCCGGCCCGCACGACGTCGTCGGGTGGCCCTCCGGTCTGCTGTCGGGGATCGCGATCGTTGCCATTGCGGATTGCACGTCCTTCCCTTGCTCGGTACAGACGTTCTAACCCATGCACCGTGCCCCGACCCTGGGGGTTCCCCCCCATTGATGGGTCGGAGGACCCCCATCGCGTGGCGCGGCCGCCCGCGGCGGGCGTTGTCTGGTTGCCCGCCGCTCCGCCGGAGTGCTGCGGTCAGCGGATGCCGATGCGGTCCAGTGCCTCGCGAACGCGCCTCTCCGTGCGCTCGTCGAGCTGGTCCCTGATGACGTCCAACGTCGACCGTGCCTCGTCGCGCAGTTCCTCGATGCGCCTCTCGATGTCGTCGCGGCTCGCCTCGCGCCCCCTGGACACCTCCTGCGAGATCTCCGATGCAGTGCGCCCGATCTCCTCGTTCAGCGCGGCCAGCCGCTCGCCTGCCCGTTCGGCATCCGGCAACTGCTGCGCGCGCTCCTGCAGATCCTCGGCCCGGTCGCCTGCGAGCTCGAGCCGCGCCGTCGCCTCATCCTGGTCGATCCGTCCGCGCGCGAACTCCTCGGCCGTGTCGCTGACGTCCGCGGCGAGATCCTGCGTGGCGTCCAGCACCGCACGGCCCTCCGGCGACAGCTCCCCGTCGCGCGTAGCCGCGGTGGTCTGGGTGTCCGTGGTGTCGGTCCCCACGCCGGCGTCCCTCGCCGGCTCGGTGACCTCGCCGGCGGCAGGCGCCGTCGTCGTCGCCGCCTGCTCGTCGTCGGCTTCGTTGTCTCCACAGCCCGCGGCGCCGAGCAGCGCGGCAGTGGCGACCAATGTGAGGATGCGATGTCTCATACACCAGTCACTTCCCATCTGCGCCGATGCGCGCGTGTCGTGGTCATCGCGCTGACACTGCGCGACGCTCGACGGCGACGCGAGACCGCCGCCGGGGCCGCGCGCGTCAGCGCGCTGACCCCCTGGTTCATCGGACGCCCTCCGCGGGTAGTGGCCCCGGCCATGAGCTGGCCGCGCGCCGCGTTCATCGCCGCGGTGGACCTCCTCGTCATCGTCTGGGTCGTCGTCTGGCTGCTGCTGGGCCTGCGCGTCCACGACGAGGTCGAGGGCCTGAGGGAGCTCAGCAGTACGATCTCCAGCGCCGGCGGTGCTGTCGAGCGGACCGGGAAGGCGCTCGGCGCGCTCGACATCCCGTTCGTGGGCGAGCGGATCGACCGGACGGCGAGGGAGGTGACCGACGTGGGGCGCGAGACGCGGCTCAGCGGCCGCACCGCGCGCGAGAGCATCGCGAACCTCAGCACCCTGCTGGGCCTGTCGGTCGCGTTCATCCCGTCGAGCGCGATCCTGTTCTTGTACGTGCCCGCCCGGATCGTGCGCGCGCGTGAGCGCCAGGCGATGCGGCGGATGCTCGAGCGCTTCGGCGGTGAGCCGGGTCTCGAGCGGCTGCTCGCCCACCGCGCGCTGCAGACGATGAGCTACCGCCGGCTGCAGCACGAGGCCGGCGACCGCCCCTGGGTGGACCTCGCCGAAGGTCGCTACGGCCAGCTCGCGGCCGCCGAGCGCCGGCGGTTGAACCTCGAGCACGACGGGCGCTGACGGACGGTGTCCGATCGCTTCGCTCGCGTCGTCGTCGCCGCGCGGGCGCCGATCGTCGTCGCGTGGATCGTGGCCGCGGTCGCGCTCACGCTGCTGCTGCCCTCGATCCGCGAGGCTCAGGTCGGGGCGCTCGGCGACCTCGTGCCGACGGGGGCGGAGGCGATCGAAGCCGAGGAGCGCGCCGCGGAGCTCTTCCGGTTTCCCTTCCTGAGCCGGACGATCGTCGTCGCGCGCAACCCCGACGGCCTGTCGGCGGCCGATCAGGCGCGCGTCGTCTTCCAGATCGCGCGACTGGACAGGGGCGAGCTGCCCAGGCTGCGCGAGACGCGCGGCTATCCGCTCTCCAACGGGATCGGCGAGGTCCCGCTCGTGCGCGAGCGCTCGACGACGCTGCTCAGCCCGTTGCTGTTCGCGCCCGGCGTCGGCCGCGACGGACGGACGGGCGCGGCGCAGCACTTCGCCGAGCAGTACGTGCGGCCCGCGGTCGGCGACGACGCCTTCGTCGGCGTCACGGGGGCGGTTCCGGCGCGCGCGGCGCAGGCGGACGTCATCGAGGACCACCTGCCGCTGTTCGAGGGCGCCACGCTGCTCTTCGTGCTGCTCGCCGTCGGCCTGTACTTCCGGGCGCTGCTCGCACCGCTCGTCAACCTCGCCGCGGTCGCGGTCGCCTACCTCGTGTGCGTCCGGCTCGTGGCCGCGATCGGAGCGGCGCTCGGGGTGTCGGTACCGAGCGAGGTCGAGCCCGTCATCGTCGCGCTGCTCTTCGGCGTCGTGACCGACTACTCGCTGTTCTTCCTGACGCGAGTTCGCCGCCGGCTGGACAGCGGCGAGCAGCCCGACGACGCCGCGCGCGCGGCGACGGCGGAGCTGACGCCGATCATCCTGACGTCCGGCCTGGCCGTGGCGGCAGCGTGCGGCGCGCTCGTCGTCGCGGGCTCGGGGTTCCTGCAGGCCTTCGGCCCGGGGCTGGCGCTCGCGGTCCTGGTCGGTGTGGCGGTGGCGATCACGTTCGTACCCGCCTCGCTCGCGCTGCTCGGACCGCGGCTGTTCTGGCCGCACCGGGCGGCGGCGCCCGCCGACAGCCCCGAGGGGCGGAAGCCCGGCGTCGTCGCGCGGCTCGTGCGCTGGGCCGTGCTCAAGCCGCGCACGGCGATCGCGCTGTCGCTCCTCGCCCTCGCCGCGATGGCGGCGCCGATCGCGACGATCGACCTCGGCAACCCGCTGATCAGAGGGCTGCCGAGCGACAGCGAGGCGCGGCGCGCCTACGCGCAGGCGTCGGCCGGCTTCGTGCCCGGAATCCTCTCGCCGACGGTGCTCCTCGTCGAGCAGCCCGGCGTGACCGACAGGCGCCGGCCGCTTGCGCGCCTGCAGCGCCTGCTGGCCGACCAGCCGGGCGTCGCCGAGGTCCTGGGGCCACCGCTCAACCCGACCGACCGCGAGCTCGGGGCGCTGCTGGCCGAGAACGGCAACGCCGCCCGCTACGTCGTCGTCTTCGAGGCCGACCCGCTCGGCAGCGCCGCGATCAAACAGCTCGACGCGCTGCGCGGGCGGATCGACGCGCTGCTGGCGCGGGCGGGGCTGCCGCAGGCGCGCGCGAGCTTCGCGGGCGACACGGCGCTGTCGCAGGAGACGATCGAGGGGACGGTCGACGATCTGTGGCGCGTGATCCCGGCGGTGCTGCTGGCGGTCCTGCTCGTGCTCGTCGTGTTCCTGCGCGGACTGGTGGCGCCGCTGTACCTCGTCGCGGCGGCCGCGCTGGCCCCGGTCGCGGCCCTCGGGCTCGGCGTCGGGCTGTTCGAGCTGCTGCTCGGCGCAGAGGAGCTGACGTACTACGTGCCGATCACGGCGGGCGTCCTGCTCGTCGCGCTGGGCTCGGACTACAACATCCTGATCGTCGGCCGCGTGTGGGACGAGGCGCAGCGGCGTCCGCTGCGCGAGGCGACGATCGTCGCCGGCGCGGGCGCGGCGCGTGCGATCTCTGCCGCCGGGATCATCCTCGCGGTCTCCTTCGCGGGACTCGCACTGGTGCCGCTCGTCGCCTTCCAGCAGCTGGCGTTCGTGATGGCGACGGGCCTGCTGATCGACGCGTTCCTCGTACGCACCGTGCTCGTGCCGGCGGCGATCGGGCTGGCCGGCTACCGCAGCGAGTGGCCCGGCAGGCGCCTTCGCCGCCAGAGCGAGCGCGCGCGACAGAAGGTCGCACCCGGCTCTCCCGCGAGCGAGGCGCAGCCGGCAGCGGGCGCGGCGGTCGCGTCC
>JAHWJE010000224.1 GCA_019348575.1 Actinomycetota bacterium
CTGGCGCGGAGGCGTTCGGCGTCAGGCCGACACGAGGTGCTCGCGCGCCTCGTCCTCGGCGGCCGAGAACTCGCAGCAGAGGTCGATCAGCGGACCGGCGAGGCCGCGCAAACGCGCGATCCGATCGCGCTCCTCGGGCGGCTGATAGCTGTCGGTGTCACGCTCGGTGACGTACGCGCACGAGATCTGGCACAGCAGCCCGGCCTGCTCGCGGCTCAGCGTGACCGTCGCCTCGGGCCCACTCGCGCGCTCGACGCCGAGCAGGTCGTCGAGCGTCATCAGCGCCCGCAGCTCGAGCACCTCGCCGGCCCCCTGGAGATCCTGGCGGGCGATCTCGTCGCGACGCCAGGCCAGCGCCTCGCCAAGCGACTCGTTCTCGTCCTCGCCCACGACTGCGTCGCAGACGACGCTGCGGCCGTCGGGTGCGATGCGGTAGCTGCGGTCGATGAACGCGCTCATGTCCTTGTCTCCATGTCATTGTCGGTATACCCCGCCTTGCGCGTTATGTACGTATGGCCAGGATCGGCCGGATGTCCTCCGCCCGCCGGGCCTATCCGGTACGAGCCGCTCTGCACGCCTGAAGCAGGTCGGCGGCGAACGCGTCGACCTCGTCGGGCGTCGTGTCCCAGGAGCAGACGAGGCGCACCTCGCCGGTCGCCGCGTCCCAGGTGTAGAACGGCCAGTCCTGCTGCAGCGGCGCGGTTGCGCCGGGCGGCAGCACGGCGAAGATCGCGTTGGCCTGCACCGGCTGGGTCAGCCGCACGCCCGGTGCCTCGAGCAGCGCGTCGGCCAGCCGCGCGGCCATCGCGTTGGCGTGCGAGGCGTTGCGCAGCCACAGGTCGCCCTCGAGCAGGGCGACGAACTGCGCGGCGATGAAGCGGCCCTTGGAGGCGAGCTGCAGCGTCTGCTTGCGCAGGTACTTGAAGTTCTCCGCCAGCCGCGGGTCGCAGAACACCACGGCCTCGCCGAGCAGCAGCCCGTTCTTCGTGCCGCCGAAGGAGACGACGTCGACGCCGACGTCGGTCGTCAGCGCGCGCAGCGGCACGTCGAGCGCGGCCGCGGCGTTGGCGAGGCGCGCGCCGTCGACGTGCAGCAGCAGCCCGCGCTCGTGCGCGAAGTGGGCGAGCGCGTGCAGCTCGAACGGGCTGTAGCGCGTGCCGAGCTCGGTGCTCTGCGTGACGCTGACGACGCGCGGCTGGACGGCGTGCTCGTCGCCGCGGCGCCCGAGCAGCCACTCGACGTGCTCGGGCGTGAGCTTCGCGTCCTGCGTCGGGACGTCCTGCAGCTTGACGCCCGCGATCTGCTCGGGGGCTCCGCCCTCGTCGACGTTGATGTGCGCCTGCGCCGCGCAGACGACCGACTCCCACGGGCGACAGAGCGCGCGCAGCGACAGGACGTTCGCGGCGCTGCCGTTGAAGACGAGGTAGGAGACGACCTGCTCGCCGAAGTGCTCGCGCAGCAGCTGCTCGGCGCGCGCCGTCCAGGGGTCGCCGCCGTACGCGACGGCATGACCGTCGTTGGCGTCGGCGATCGCCGCGAGGACCTCCGGATGGGCGCCCGCGTAGTTGTCGGATGCAAAGCCCTTCACGCTGCGCCCCAGCCTAGGACGTCCCCGCGCCGGCGGACGCGAGGGGCGCTACCGTTGTAGGCAGCGGAACGCCACGACGGCGCCGCGCAGCGCACGCGCCACGAAAGGAGCAGCATGGCCACCGAGCTCAGCGAGCGCGTCCTGCGGGCGGAGCTTGCGCGACGCCGCTGTCGCTTCGAGGTGACCCGGTGAAGGTCGGCGTTCCGACCGAGATCAAGACCGACGAGTTTCGCGTCGCGATCACGCCGGCAGGCGTGCGTGAGCTGGTCAACCACGGCCACGAGGTGCTCATCCAGGCCGGCGCCGGTGACGGCAGCGCGATCGACGATCTCGCCTACGAGGCGCAGGGCGCGCGGATCCTGCCCGACGGCGCAGCCGTCTGGGCCGAGGCCGAGCTCGTCCTGAAGGTCAAGGAGCCGCAGCGCTCGGAGGTCGCGCTGCTGCGCCGCGGGCAGACGCTGTTCACCTACCTGCACCTCGCGGCGGAGCCCGAGCTCGCCGCCGGGTTGCGTGCGTCGGGTGCGACCTGCATCGCGTACGAGACCGTCGAGGATGCGCGCGGGCGGCTGCCGCTGCTCGCGCCGATGAGCGAGGTCGCCGGCAAGATCGCGACGCAGGCGGGCGCCTTCATGCTCGAGAAGCCGCTCGGCGGGCGCGGCGTGCTGCTCGGCGGCGTGCCCGGTGTCGCGGCCGCGACGGTGCTCGTGATCGGCGCGGGCGTCGTCGGCACGAACGCGGCGCTGATCGCGATCGGGATGCAGGCCGAGGTCTTCGTCTTCGACCGCTCGATCGACCGCCTGCGCGAGCTGGACCTCATCTTCGGCGGGCGGGCGTCGACGGTGCACTCCTCGACGCTCGCGATCGAGCAGATGCTGCCCAGCGCCGACCTCGTGATCGGCGCGGTGCTGATCCACGGCGCCCGCGCACCGCGCGTCATCGCGCGCGAGCAGCTCGGTCTGATGAAGTCTCGCGCGGTGCTCGTCGACGTCTCGATCGACCAGGGCGGCTGCTTTGAGACCTCGCGCCCGACGACGCACTCCGACCCGACGTTCCAGGTCGACGACATCACCCATTACTGCGTGACGAACATGCCCGGCGCGGTGCCCGTCACGGCGACGTGGGCGCTGACGAACGCGACGCTGCCCTACGTGCTCAAGCTCGCCGGCCTCGGCGTCACGCGCGCGCTGCAGGAGTGTCCGGAGCTGCGCCTCGGCCTGAACGTCGCCGACGGGCAGATCACCCATCCCGCCGTCGCCGAGGCGCTGGGCGACGCAGCCGTTCGGCACACCGGCGCGATCACGCCGCTGCTCGCCGATACCGACCACCCAGCAGGCCTCGCCGACGGCCCCCAGCCACCACGCTGAGAGACCGAGCGCCGCCCTGAGGCGGCCTCGTCACCCCTCGACGAGGGTCGGCGAAAGGGCAGCGGCGCGATCGATCGCGCTCCTCGCGCCCTCTGCGGCGAATGCCGCCGCGGCTGAGCGGGCAACGCGGTGGGCGTGGCGACGGCCTACGTGGTTGAGCCGCATCGCGGCGTGGGACCTGTGCGCTTCAGCATGAGCCGGGGCGAGGTGCGCGCGGCGATGCTCGCCGTGCCGACCGCCTTCGGGCGCGGCACGGGCGACAGCCCGGTGGACGCCTGGCACGACTTCGTGCTGCAGGTCTTCTACGACGCCGACGACCGCGTGGAGTACATCGAGGTGGAGCGCGACGAGGCACTGCAGCCGGTGCTCTACGGGGAGCCGGTCCTCGCGCTCTCGATCGACCGCGCGCTGGCGCACGTGCGCCGCCACGGCCACGAGCAGCCCGACTGCGACGAGCTGCCGTACGCGTGCGTGTTCCCGGCGCTCGATCTCGCGCTCTGGCGCCCGCACGCCGGTGAGCAGCACGCCGGCTGCTTCGCGTCGCTCGGCGTCGCGGCGACGATCGCACCGGCGACGATCACGAGGATGCTGATGTCACCCGCGGCGCGTCCGATCATGGAACGCTTGCCGTAGATCCGGGCGATCAGGCTCGGCGGGAACAGACAGACGAACACGCCGAGCGCGAGGAGCAGGAAGCCGACCCACACCCAGCTGATGAGCGGGTTGATGAACACGCGGAAGTTGGCGAGCTTGCTCTCGAGCTCGTAGCCGGTGAGCACGACGTAGACATCCTCGGTCGAGCGGACCTTGATCGCGACCTCGGTCGTGGCTTCGGAGCCCTTGCGGTAGTCCCACTTCGCCGGGTAGACGCGGCCGAGGTTCTCGCCGGCTTTCCAGATCGAGACCTGCGCGGTGACCGTGTTCTTGTGATCGTCGCTCGCGTCGATGAGGTCCTCGTAGAGGAACACGTAGTCGCCGAAGCGGAACGCCGAGGGATGATTCGGCGGCAGCACCTTCATGCCGCCGTCTTCGTCGAGGTTCTGGGCCGCCCATTGCTCGCGCTCGGCGGGCGACTTGTCCTTCGCGAGACCGGCGGCGATCGAGGGGACCTTGATCGTCTTGTCGGTCATGCGGTCGTACAGATCG
>JAHWJE010000225.1 GCA_019348575.1 Actinomycetota bacterium
ACCCCGACGGCCGGCTCCAGCGCCTGCGCCAGGCGATCGGCCACCCCGGGGAGGTGCGCCAGCCCGCGCTCGTCCTCGCCGAGCTCTGCGGGCGCCTCGGAGCGCCGGTGGACGCGCTGACCACGCCGATGGTCACCGAGCAGGTCAGCGCGGCGGTCCCGTTCTACGCGGGCATCACGCTCGAGGAGATCGGCGGGCGCGGGGTGCGCTGGCAGGAGCGCGACGCGGCTTCCGCGCTCGAGGCGCCGGAGATCCCGGACGAGCCACTCGAGGACCCGCCGACGCTGCCGGAGGGCATGAAGCTCGGCACCGTCCGGAGCCTGTGGGCGGGCCGGGAGACGAAGCACGCCCCCGCGCTGCGCTTTCTCGAGCCGCTGCAGACGTCGTACGGCCCGCTTGCCGAGCGCGAGATCCTCGAGCTCCAGGTCGAGGGTGCCGACGGCGTCTGCGGACGTGGCGAGGCGGCGCCGCTCGAGCCCTACGACGGCGTGTCGCTCGCACGCGCGCGCGCCGCGCTGGAGGCCTACCGCCCGATCCTGCAGGACGGCGACGCGCTGCAGGGCGGCGAGCTGCTCGACGCGTGCCGCGCCGCGGACGACCTCCCCCAGGCGCTGGCGGCCGTCGACATGGCGCTCTGGGACCGTGCCGGTCGTCGGGCCGGTCGGCCCGTCGCGCAGCTGCTGACCGCACCCGTGCTCCAGCAGGTGCCGGTCAACGCGACGATCGGCGCGGAGGATCGCGCCGGCGCCCGCGCCCGCGCCGAGGCCGCTCGCCGGGACGGCTTTCGCTGCGTCAAGCTCAAGGTCGGCATCGGCGATGACGCCGGGCGCGTCGCGGCGGTGCGCGCGGCGCTCGGGACCGAGGTCGAGCTGCGGCTGGACGCCAACGGGGCGTGGAGCGTCGAGCAGGCGGTGGCGACGATCGACGCGCTCGCGTCGGCCGGACTCGAGCTCGTCGAGGAGCCCGTCCACGGGCTCGCCGCGCTGCGCGAGGTGCGCGAGCGCGTCGCGGTGCGGGTCGCGATGGACGAGAGCGCCGCCGAGCCGGGCGCGCTGGCGTCGGGCGCCGCGGACGCCGTCTGCCTGAAGCTCACGCGCTGCGGCGGCATCTCCGGGCTGCTGGCGTGCGCGTCGCTCGTGCGCGCGTCGGGCGCCGAGCCGTACGTGGCGTCGACGTTCGACGGGCCGCTGGGCGTGGCGGCCGCGGTGCACGCCGCCGCGGCGCTGCGCATCCGGGCGGCGTGCGGCCTGGCGACCCTGAGCCTGTTCGCAGACCTCGATCATCCGCTCGCTGTGCGAGGCGGCGCGATCGAGGTGCCGCGCGGCCCGGGGCTGCTGTGACGTCGTTCGCGCTGCGCATCGCCCGCTCGGCGCTGCACCGCCCCGCGACGCGCCATCACTACGGCGCGCATCCGCACCAGGTCGCCGACCTGCACCGGCCGGCCGGGCGCGGGCCGCACCCTGTCGTCGTCGTGCTGCACGGCGGCTACTGGCAGGCGCCGTACACGAAGCTCATCATGCGCCCCCTGTGCGTCGACCTCGTGCGGCGCGGCTACGCCGCGCTCAACGTCGAGTACCGGCGCCTGGGCCGCGACGGCGGCGGATGGCCGCAGACCTTCGAGGACGTCGCCGCCGCGATCGACGGCCTCCGCGGTCCGCGCGTCCGCGACGCCGGGCTCGACCTCGAGCGCGTCACGCTGCTCGGGCACTCGGCGGGCGCGCAGCTCGCGCTCTGGGCGGCGGGCCGTCCCGAGCTTCCGGCCGACGCACCCGGCACCGCGCCACGCGTCAGCGCGATCGGAGTGCTCGCGATGTCCCCCGTGTGCGACCTCGAGAGCGCGGGGCGGCCCGCTCGCGAGCTGCTCGGCGGCGGCCCGTCGGAGGTCCCCGAGCGCTGGAACCAGGCCGACCCGATGCGGCGCATCCCGCTCGCGGTTCCGGTCGGCCTCGTCCACGCGGTCGGCGACGAGACGGTCTCCGTGGAGCGTTCGCGCGCGTACGTCGCGGCGGCGCGGGCGGCCGGGGCAGACGTCACGCTGACCGAGACGCCGGGCGGCCACCGCGACCCGATCGATCCGTCCAGCGGGGCATGGAGCGCGGCGGCGCAGTGGCTGGCCGACAGGCGGGGTGGGGACGGCTAGCGCCGGCGCGGCAGCTTCGCGCGCAGCTTCAGCACGCGTCGTGCCACCGCCCGCAGGCGGCGCTCGCCGACCTCGCCCCGCTTGGCGGCCGCGAGCAGGCCCTCCGCTGCCGCGGCGCTCGCGGCATAGCTCGACGAGAACAGCGGCAGGTCGATCCCGGCCCGCACCGCCCGCGCCGCGCGCTCGCCGTTGGTGCCGTACGCCGCGACGGCGGGTGTGCCGAGATCGTCGCTCATGCTCACGCCGCGGAAGCCGAGGCGGTCGCGCAGCTCCCCCCTGACCCAGCGGCGGGAGAAGGCCGCGGGAAGCTCGTCGAGCGCCGGGTAGACCGCGGTCGAGAGCATCACCGCGTCGACGCCGTCGCCGACGAGCCGGGCGAAGGGCAGCTCGTCGACCGCGCGCAGCTGCCCGAGCGGCGCCGCGATCCGCGCCGGCGCATCGTCGGTGTTGACCGTCGCCGCCCCGAAGCCGGGGAAGTGCTTGGCCGTCGCGCGCACGCCGCCGGCATGCAGGCCGCGCATGAACGCCGACGCGAGCTGCGCGACGCGCGCAGCTGAGCGGGCGTAGATGCGCCGCTCGCCCTCCAGGGCGGAGCCCGGCCGTGCGACGTCGGCGACCGGCGCGAGGTTCATGTTCACGCCCGCGGCGCGCAGCGTGCGGGCCGCCGCAAGCCCGTCGTCGCGCGCCTGCCGCACGGTCGATACCCGCGCGGCCGCGCGCGCCGGCGCGCCCGGGATCCTTCGCACCGGCCCGCCCTCCTGATCGGCCATCACGATCAGCGGCGCGCGCAGGCCGCGCGGGCGGGGGATCGCCTGCAGGCTGCGCATCGTCGCGCGCAGCTGCTCGGAGGAGCGCACGTTGCGGGCGAAGACGATGACGCCGGCGGCCTCGCCGCGGGCGATCCGCCGCCGCAGCGCCGGCGGTGGCTCGAGGCCGTCGTAGGCGAAGACCATGTGCTGTCCGACGGCCTGGCGCAGCGTCAGCGCCGGTGCGGACGGGCGCGCGGGACGCTGCGCCACCGGCGGCTGGTCGGTCGAGTACAGCGACAGGATCGCGACGGCGAGGTGGCTCAGCACGCGCCCATAGGGGTACAGCAGATCGGCTCGGGGCGCGCCGACGTCGCGCACGGTCTCGTCGGACGGCGCGGTTTCGGGTACGCGGGCGCCATGCGCGAGCTTCTGCCGGGCCTCTTTCACTGGACGACGTTCCACGACGGGATCGGCGTCGCCGTCAGCTCCTACTACGTCGAGCCCGCCGGGGCGCTGATCGACCCACGCGTGCCCGACGACGACGGCCTCGAGGCCTTCGCGGGCCGCGCGCGGCCGCAGCAGGTCGTCCTCACGACGGGCCTGCACGCCCGCCACGCCAACCGCTTCAGGGACGCGTTCGGCTGCATCATCCGCGCCTCCGCGCAGGCGCTCGAGCGCGTCGGCGACGGCCTCGAGGCCGAGCTGTACAGCGACGGCGAGGAGGTGGCGCCCGGCATCACAGCGATCCACCTCGGCGTGCTCGCCCCCGACGAGTACGCGCTGCACGTCGCCGTCGACGGAGGCGCGATCGCCTTCGGCGACGCGCTGAACCGCTACGGCGACACGCTGGCCTTCTTCTCCGACGATCTGCTCGGCGACGACCCGGCGAAGGTCAAGAGCGGGTTGAAGAACGCCTTCCGAGGCCTGCTGACGCGCGACTTCGACCACCTGCTCTTCGCTCACGGCGAGCCGCTGATCGGCGGCGGCAAGGCCGCGCTGCGCGAGTTCCTCGAGCGCCCGTAGCGGTCAGAGGCCCGGCCGCCGCCCGCCGGCGTCGATCGCGGCCGCGACGGCCGCCGGCGCTTCGAGCGCCAGCGCGTGCCCGGCGCCCGCGACCACCTCCAGGCGGGCGCGGGGCAGCGCGCGCGCGAGTCGCTCGCCCAGCGCGACGTACTTCGGGTCGCGCGCCCCGGCGAGCACCGTCACCGGGATG
>JAHWJE010000226.1 GCA_019348575.1 Actinomycetota bacterium
CCACGGCGGCCGTCCACGACGGGCGGGCGGCGGCGACGCTCGAGGCGCTGCTGGCGACCTGAGCCGCGCGCTACAGGTTGATGCCCCAGTCCTTCGTGTTGTCGGGGACGAACGCCATCCCCAGGATGAAGGCGAGCATCAGAACGCCCGCGATGAGTGCAAGTGCGAACTGCCAGGGCTGGACCATGAGATCACCTTCCGCGTCGTCGTATTGCAGGAGCCTCAGGCCGGCAGCTAGGTGCCGGCTGTCATGTTGGTACCCACTCCCCGATAAGCCGAGCGCTCGAAATTGCAAACGCGAACCTGGCGCGCCCCGCTCGTCACGAGCATGACGTCAAGGCTGCGATGTCTTCTGCGACGGCCGCAGCTTGCGCTGCAACGCGACAGCTCCGCGAACGTCGGCCGCCCCCGCCCCGCGACCCGCTGCTAGCGTCCGGCCGGTGACCGCGCAGGAGCTCCTCGAGGCCTTCGCCGCACCGACCGCCGCCGCCGCGCCCGGCGCGCACGCGCTCGACGCGCTGCTCGAGCTCGCCGAGCCGAGCTGAGGGCGATGGCCGTCTCGATCGAGGAGGCGCGCGCGGCGGTGCTCGAGCACGCCAGGGTGCTCGATTCCGAGGAGGTCTTCCTCGACGACGCGCTCGGCCGCGCGCTCGCCGTCGACGCGCGCGCGCCGAACGACGTCCCGCCGTTCGCCGCCGCGGCGATGGACGGCTTCGCGATCCGCGCCGCCGACACGGCGAGCGGCTCGGCGAGGCTCACGCTGATCGGCGAGGCGAAGGCCGGCAGCGACGCCGGCGTGACCGTCGAGCACGGCACCGCCGTGCGGATCTCGACCGGAGCGCCCGTCCCGGACGGCGCCGACGCGATCGTGCCCCAGGAGCTCACGACGAGCGACGGCGCCACGGTCCACGTCGAGCGCCAGATCGCGATCGGCTACCACCTGCGCCCGCCCGGCGAGGACATCCGCGCGGGCGAGCTCGTCGTCCCCGCCGGGTCGCTGCTCGGCCCCGCCGAGCTCGGCGTCCTGGCCTCGATGAACATCCCGCGCCCGAGCGTCGTGCGCCGCCCGCGCGTCGCGATCGCGGGAACCGGCGACGAGCTGACCGATCCGGGCAAGCCGCTCAAGCCCGGGGCGATCCGCGACTCCAACGGTCCGGCGCTCGGCGGCGCCGTCCACCGCGCCGGCGGCGAGCTCGTCGCGCGCGTGCGCGTCGGCGACGACCTCGAGGCGACGGTATCGGTCCTCGGAGCCGCGCTGCGCGACGTCGACATGCTGATCACCACCGGCGGCGTCTCGGTCGGGCCGCACGACCACGTCCGCCCGGCGCTCAAGCGCCTCGGCTTCCGCGAGGTCTTCGCGGGCGTGAAGCTCAAGCCCGGTCGCCCGACGACGTTCATGGTCGGCGACGAGGGGATGCTCGTCTTCGCCCTCCCGGGCAACCCGGTCTCGGCGCTGATGGCGTTTCGCCTGTTCGTCGTGCCCGCGCTGGACGCGATGCTCGGGCGCAGCGGCGAGCACCACCCGATCAAGGCCACGGCCGACGAGCCGCTGGAGGGCGCCGTCGGGCGTACGACGGTGATCCGCTGCCGCACGACGCTGCAGGACGACGGCTGGCACGTGCGTCCGACGAAGTCCCAGGACTCGCACATCCTCACGTCGATGCTCGGCGTCGACGCGCTCGCGCTCGTGCCCGAGGATCGCGACGGCATCGACGCGGGCGAGCCCGTCGAGATCGAGTTCGTGGGCTGAGCCCTGGCGGCCGCCCGCCCGTCGCGGGAGCACGTCGCGCCGCAATCCGAGGACCGAGATCCTCGGCGCGCGCGCCGTCCCGGCGCCTTCCCCGCGGCCGAGGCTCACAAACCCGCTGCTAAGCTCGAATAACTGCCTTGCCGCCGCTCGCAAATAGCGCGACCGCCGTTCCCGACCCCGCCTCGACGGGGTCGTTTTGTCCGCCCCCACGCCTAGGATTCGCAAATGGAGATTGAGATCGGCCGCGGGAAGAAGGCCCGCCGCGCATACGGCTTCGACGACATCGCGATCGTGCCGTCCCGGCGCACGCGCGACCCCGACGACGTCGACATCTCGTGGAAGCTCGGCGACTACCGCTTCGAGCTTCCGCTGCTCGCCTCGGCGATGGACGGCGTCGTCTCGCCGACGACGGCCGGCCTGATCGGCAGGCTCGGCGGCCTCGCGGTGCTCAACCTCGAGGGCATCTTCACGCGCTACGAGGACGCCGAGGAGCAGCTCGAGCGGATCGCGAAGCTGCCCCAGGAGGCGGCCACGCGGGAGATGCAGAAGATCTACA
Organism: Actinomycetota bacterium; assembly: GCA_019348575.1. The sequence continues at coordinate 2,307 of JAHWJE010000226.1, forward strand.
GCTCGCCCGTCGTCCCCGAGCTGATCGCGCAGCGGATCTCCGAGATCAAGCAGCAGGGCGTCGTCGTCGCCGCGTCGCTGACGCCGCAGCGCGTGCGCGCGCACTACGAGCTCGCGCTCGAGGCGGGCCTCGACATCCTCGTCATCCAGGGCACGGTCGTCTCCGCCGAGCACGTCTCCAGCGACGAGTCGCGCCCGCCGCTGAACCTCAAGGAGTTCATCCGAGAGGTGCCGCTGCCGGTCGTCGTCGGCGGCTGCGCGAGCTATCACACGGCGCTTCACCTGATGCGCACGGGCGCGGCCGGCGTGCTCGTCGGCGTCGGTCCCGGCGCCGCGTGCACGACGCGTGGCGTACTCGGCATCGGCGTCCCGCAGGCGACGGCGATCGCCGACGTGGCGGGCGCCCGCTCGCAGCACATGCTCGAGACCGGCGAGTACTGCCAGGTCATCGCCGACGGCGGGATGCGCAACGGCGGCGACGTCTCCAAGGCGATCGCCTGCGGCGCCGACGCCGTGATGATCGGCTCGCCGCTCGCGCGCGCCTACGAGGCCCCCGGCCGTGGCTTTCACTGGGGCATGGCGACGTTCCACGCGACGCTGCCGCGCGGCGCGCGCGTCAAGACGGTGCAGAACGGCACGCTCGCGGAGATCCTCACCGGGCCCGCGCACGAGAACGACGGCACGTTCAACCTGATGGGCGGCCTGCGCACGTCGATGGCGACGTGCGGCTACAAGGACATCGCCGAGTTCAACCGCGCGGAGCTGATGATCGCGCCCGCCCTGCAGACCGAGGGCAAGCACCTGCAGACCGCCCAGGGCATCGGCATGGGCGCACGCGGGGCCGCCGCGGCCTCGCTGCCATCAGCCGAGCCGGCGAACGGCAACGGCCCGCACAAGGAGCCGGCCCTCGCGGGCGACGCATGAGCGACGGCGTCGTGACGAGCGCGACGGCCGCCACCGAGCTGGTGGAGGAGGACGTACGCGAGATCACGGCGCCGCGCACCGTCGACGAGGTCGTCGTGCTCGACTACGGCGGCCAGTACTCGCAGCTCATCGCCCGCCGGCTCCGCGAGCTGGGCGTGTTCAGCGAGCTGCTGCCGCACCACGTCGGCGCCGAGGAGGTCCGGCGGCGCCAGCCGAAGGGCCTGATCCTCTCCGGCGGCCCGGCGTCTGTGTACGCGCCGGGCGCGCCGCGCCTGGACCGCGAGCTGCTCGAGCTCGGCATCCCGGTGCTCGGCATCTGCTACGGCATGCAGCTGATCACGCTCGGGCTGGGCGGCAGGGTCGAGGGCGCCGAGGTCGGCGAGTTCGGCCGCTCGGACCTCACGGTGCGCGAGCCGGGGCGGCTCTTCGCCGGGCTGCCGACCGACCAGACCTGCTGGATGTCACACCGCGACACGGTCTTCGAGGCGCCGCGCGGCTTCACCGCGCTCGCCTCCTCCACGGGCTCGCCGGTCGCCGCGCTGGAGTGCGTCGAGCGCGGCATCTACGGCATCCAGTTCCATCCGGAGGTCGTCCACACGCCCTACGGGCAGACGATCCTGGAGCGCTTCCTCGGCGAGATCTGCGAGGCAGACGGGTCGTGGTCGCCGGACAGCATCGTCGCCGAGCAGATCGCGCGCATCCGTGCGCAGGTCGGCGACGGCAAGGTCATCTGCGGCCTGTCGGGCGGCGTGGACTCGAGCGTCGCGGCGCTGCTCGTGCACCGCGCGGTCGGCGATCAGCTGACGTGCGTCTTCGTCGATCACGGCCTCATGCGCAAGAACGAGGGCGAGCAGGTGATCGCCGCGTTCC
>JAHWJE010000227.1 GCA_019348575.1 Actinomycetota bacterium
GTCCCCCGTCCACTCTTCGCCGACGCCGACGCCGCCCGTGAAGCCGACGTGGCCGTCGACGATCAGCAACCGGCGATGCAGCCGATTGTTGGTCTTGTCGACGGTGTACCAGTGTGGAGGGCGAAACCACTCGACGCTGGCACCGGCATCGCGCAGCCGCTCGACGAGCTTGTGGTCGATCTTCGCGAAGCTGCCGACCGCATCGAGCAGGATGCTGACCTGGACGCCGGCAGCGGCCCGTTCGACGAGTGCGTCGCCGAACCCGGTTATGACCGGGCCACCGGTCCAGTAGATGTACGTCGAGAAGTCGATGCTCTGCTGTGCGGACTCGATGGCTGCCACCATCGAGGGGAAGATCTGGTCGCCGTTTCGCAGCACCTCGACGCGGTTGCCCTGACGCACAGGCGATCCGGCAAGGGACTCGAGCAGGCGCCCGAACGCGGGGCTTCCGGGTGCGGGCGGATCGGCCACGTCAAATCCTCGAGGGGCGGTCTTCTTGGTCTTGGCGACCTTGAATGCGCCGGCTGCGCTGGCTGCGGCCACGACGACTCCCGCTGCCTGGAGCATCGTCTTGCCGCTGCGCGAGGACGTCATGCACACCTTTCTGGTCGCCAGGGCCGGGGATCCTAGTTCGCAGGGGAGCTCGACGGCCGCTGCCCCGACCGATCAGCCGGCGTATGCGGCACACAAGCGGGAGGGGATGGACAGCTCGCGTATGGTGGCCTCGACCGCGTCGAGGATCCGAGCGGGAACCCGATCGTGCTCTGCGAGAAGGGACAGCCATGCCCGACACACTGCGCCCCCTCTTCGATCAGGTCGTCATCAAGGAGCTCGAGCCCGATCGCATGCGCAAGTCGGGGCTGCTCGTCCCGCAGGGGACGCACGACGTGCCACCCAACGAGGGGATCGTGCTCGCGGTCGGCGACGGACCGCCCGAGATCCCGGACTTCAAGATGCCGGTGGCCCCGGGTGACCACGTCGTCTTCCCGCGTACCGCGGGCGTGTGGGTGGAGATCGAGGACGAGCGCCTGCTCGTCTGCCGCGTGCGCGAGATCCTCGGCGTGATCGAGGTGACGACGGGCCGGCCGGATCAGGCGCAGTAGCGGCGGCAGGCTCGGCGCGGGATGCCCGCTCGCCGGGGGCGGCTGCTACGCCACGAAGACGGGCGTTCCGACCGGGGAGCGCGCGTAGAGCGAGATCACGTCGGGGATCCGCATCCGCACGCAGCCGTGCGACGCGTCGGTCCCGATCGACCCGTACGAGCTCGGGTCGATGCCGTGGATCCCGGCGCCGCCGTTGAACGCCATCCAGCGCGCCTTGATCGGGTTGTCGGGCCCGGGCGGGATCGTCTTGCCGGCCAGGTCGCCCGCCCACTCGCTGTTGGGCACGCGCCATTTCGGGTTGGTCTCCTTCCACTGGATGTCGTACAGCCCGGCCGGCGTCTCGAGGCCGGCGCGACCGACCGCGATCGGCCAGCTGCGAAGCGGCGCGAGGTTCTCGAAGAAGCGCAGGACGTGGTTCTTGCGGTCGATCACGATGTAGGCGGGGTACCGCTCGGCGAGATCCTCCGCGGTCACGTCGGGCGCGACCGGCAGCGTCGTCACGTAGATGTCCGCCGGCCGGGAGCGGCTCTGCACCGCGCGCTCGAGGCTGCGGTGAAGGGCCCCCGTGTCGATCCGCGACCCTGAGCGCGCCGGCACGCGCTCGAGGCCGCCGGCGCTCGGCTCGACCCTGGCGTCGACGGGCGCCACGTACGTGAAGGCTGCGACCTCGGCGACGAGACGGGGCAGGACGCCGCGCGCGTAGCGCGTGGTCAGCGGGATCGAGGCCCGCACCTTGCCGCCGCGGACGTCGCGCGCGAGGCGGGCGCCGAACCAGCCGCGCCGGCTGGCGGCCAGCGCGCGGTCGAGCGCCTCGTCGGTGTCGGCGCGCACGCCCAGCTCGGCGGGGCGCAGGACGAACGTCCTGGTGCGCGTGTGCACCCGCAGCGTGCGCTGCCTGGGCGCGACGGCACGCTCGTGCACGAGCCGCTTCGCGGCGGCCACGTCGAGGCCGCCGACGTCGATGCCGCCCACGCGCACTCCTTGCGCGAGCCGGTCCTCGCGGCTGCCGTCGTACAGCGCGCCGCCGCTCGCCGGCAGGACGACGAGCGCCGCGACCGCGAGCAGCCCACGGCGGCCGCGGCGCCGGCGGCGTCGTCTCTGCGAACGAGTCACGCGCAGCAGTCAAGCGGCTCGCGCCCCGATTGGGGCAATCCGAGCGCCAACTCGCCCGGCTGCACGAGCGCTTGCACGTGCAGGATCAGCAGGCTGGGCCGCGAGCCGCGTTACGCAGCCGTCCTCGGCTGCTCCGAACGCGCCCGCCGCGGCGAGGACGCCGCTGAGTGCGACGCAGCGCCGCGGCGGGACGGCGGATGCAGCTCAGTTGGGGTAACTGCAGAACTTCGGGATGCTCGCATGGGCCTGACGGTTTTCGTGGGGCACCGTGTGGTGGGCGTGCACGCTCCCGTGCGACGTCCCGTGCGGCCCGTGCCCGCATGCCTTCGGCGATGGTGCCGCGGCCGCCGGCGATACCGCTCCCAGCGACAGCGCCGCCACGCTCAGGGTTCCTGCCAACAATCTGCGCATCGATTCCTCCATTCCTGGTGAGTGCAAGGAGCACCTACTCTCCGGAACGATGCCGGGCGAAACATCGCGGCTCCCGCCGCGCCGGCCCCTCGCCCACCGGACGGGCTCTACGACTGGCCGCGCGGTGTCTGCTTGACGACGCGAAGCCTGATCTGCTCGGGACCGGGGAGAACGATCGCGAACGTGTCGTCCGCGACGCGCCCGTCCGTCTCGAGCCCTCGCTGCCGGGCCAGCGCTGCGACCGCGTCGAGCGAATCGACGCGGACGGCGATGTGATCGAGGAGCGCGTGCGCCGTCGAGCCGGGCGACGAGGTGAGCGCGATGTGCTTGTCCGCGACATGAAGCGACAGGTCGCGCGGCACGAATCCGACCTCGGCGAGGGCAAGCGCGGTCTGCTCCGGGTCGGACACGCGGAGGACCACGTGGTCCAGGTCGTAGTCGATCCCGCCGCCCGCCACCAGCGTGAAGCCGAGGCCGAGCCCCTCGGGCCCTTCGAACGTCGCCCGTTCGAGCTGGTCCCCTTCGACCGTCGTGCCCGAGGGGAGCGCCGCGACGGCCCGTTCGACGTCGGCGACCCGCAGGACCAGCCGCGCGAGCGCGCCCGGCTCGCGGGGGCCTTCGGCTGCGACGAGCGCCAGCCTCGCAGCGCCTTCGCCGGCGCTGACGACCGCGACGCCGGGCGTGCGACCGAGCTCGTGCATGCCGACGTGGTCGCACAGGAACGCTGCCATCGCGGAGGGATCGCCCACCGACAAGGACACGTGGTCGAGCGCCAGCAGATCACCTCCCGTGGGCACCGCGTGGACGCCGATCGGCGCGTCGGATTGCGGGCGCTGACTCGTGTCCGCGGCTTGGCTGTCACGCAGGGCTGCTCGCCGGCGGTAGGGCGAGCTCCCGCGTCGGCGGTGGCGCAAGGTGTCTCCTCTCGGGGCTGCTGCAGCGGTTGCCGTCGGCTCTGCGTCTGCTCGCAGCAGGCGCGCTGGGGGATACCCCGCCGCCGGCGCTGTCTTGCACGACGACGACAGCCGCCTTCTGACGGTCCCGGCGTCCGCTGCGCCTGCGCACCCGCAGTACGCTGAGGAACTCGATGCGCGACGACGATCCCACCACCGAGACGCTGCGGATCGAGCAGCTGCAGCGCGAGCTGGCCGAGCGCGAGCGCGCCGAGCACGCGGTGACCGAGGACGAGGAGCACGCCGCCGAACGACGTGCCGACAAGGCCGCCTACCTGCGCGAGAAGCTCGACGACCAGGCCGAGCACCCCGACGATCGCGGTTAGTCGGTCCAGCGGAAGCCGGTCGGCGCCGGCGCCGGCGTGAGCGGTCCGTCCGGCAGCCCCTCGGGCGCGAGTGGGCCGCCCACAAACGTTGCACCCGAAACCTCGGGCGCCGATCACCGCCAGGCGGCGTCCTCGGATCTCGATGTGGCAGAGCCACACCTTCGATCCTGCGTCCTTGCCTGGCGGCGC
>JAHWJE010000228.1 GCA_019348575.1 Actinomycetota bacterium
CTCGCTTCGGTCGCCATGACGTCCCCCTGATGCAAGGACGATGTCGCACCCGTCTCATCATAGCCGACTCCGATCCCGACCGGATCGGCGAGGGCACCACCTACCCCGGCGACCACCGGACGTAGTCGTCGGGCGTGTCCAGGTCGACCGCGGCCCCCGGCTCGGGAACGTCGAGCAGGACGACGCGGTCGGCGAGGGCGATCGTGGCGGGGCGGTGGGCGATCACGATGGTGGTCCGGCCCTGCATGACCGTCGCCAGCGCCGCGCCCTGGATCGTGTCCTTGGGCACGATCCGCACGTAATGGCGCTTGCCCGTCGGGTAGTACTTCTCGGGCTCGCCCCTGTCCGCGCCGGGCTCGTCTGACGTCAGGCCGACGGCGGTGTTCGCCGGCGAGATCTGCGGTACGAACGCCTCGTTGAGGATCGGCATCGAGACCGCCGAGGCGCCCGAGTTGAACTCGCCGATGTAGGCGCCGACGTTGTCGTCCTGGGCGGCCCGGCGCGCGTTCTGCGCCGTCGCCTCGGGCGTCCACGTGCCCGCCTGCGCCGTCGAGTCGTCGAGCGACTCGTACTTGACGTTGACGTCGCCGGCCTTGCCGCCGGCCTGCTCCAGGGCGAGCTCGATGCCCTGGACCATCGCCCTCGTCTGGGTCGCGACGCGCCCTGCAGCGGCAGACTCGAGTAGACGGTCAGCGTCTTGCCGCCAGCCGCCGTCTGCGTCGCGCCGCCCCCAGCCTGCTCATCATCGTCGTCTCCGCAGGCTGCGACGCCGACGGCCGATAGCGCGACCGCACAGCTGTAGATGGCAAGTCGGTTGAGTCTCAAGTTGTCCTCCCGCTTGGCTGGACCAAAAGTTGCGGCGATCGTATACCCCTTTTGCGTCAGTAGGCGCGGGTTCTAAAACGTGCGTCCGGCTGCACGCAATGTTTCAGCGGCGGACCTCGAGCACCTTGTCCAGCACGAGGCGCCCGCCGATGACCCGCTTTCCGGCGTACGTGGAGAGCGTCGTGTCGCCGAAGCGGTCGATCGAGTAGGTGCCGAGCACCGATTCGCGGTCGCGGATCGCGAAGAACCGGTCGGTCACAGCGCTGCGGACGTTGCCCTTGTCGCCCGCGGCGCGGATCGAGTGCAGCACCGCGCTCGCGGCCTCATAGGCCTGCAGCGCCTCGGGCGCGGGCTGGCGGCCGAACGTCGTCCTGAAGCGGTCACGGAAGGCGCGCGCCGTGGCGGGCAGCAGCCGCGGCGACAGCGCCGGGGTCGTGATGCGGATGCGGCGCCGGGCGGCCGGCGGCAGGTCGCGCACGAACGCCTGCTCGGCCACGGCGGCGGGACCGAAGAGGAGCATCTGCGGCGCGGCCGCCGCGACGGCGGCGAAGAGCCGCGCGGCGCCGGTGTCCGTCGTCCCCGCGAAGAGAAACGCGTCGGCGCCGGTCTCGGCGATGCTCTGCGCGGTCGCGGAGAGCTCGCCCCTGCGCGCGTTGATCCGTCCGCGGTCGAAGACCTCGATGCCCTGCCGCGCCGCGGCCTTCTCGACCTCGTCGGCGAGCCCGCCGCCGTAGATCTGGCGGTCGGCGATCAGCGCCAGCCGGCGCACCCCCGACGCCTTCATGTAGGCGACGAGCGCGGACGCCTGGACGTGGTCGGCCGGCACGACGCGCGCGAACGTGCGCTCGCCGGACGGATAGAAGCGCTCTGGCTCGCCATGGCGCCGGCTCTCGCGGGTGAGCCCGTCGTAGGTGCTCGACGGGCTGACCTGCAGGATGTGGCCCTCGTTGGTGAGCGGAAGCGACAGCGCCGTCGCGGCGGAGTCGCGCTCGCCGATGTAGGCGATCGCGTTGAGGTCGCGAATGGCCTTGCGCGCGTTCTCGAGCACCTTGTCCGCCGTCCAGGTGCCGGCTTCGGGCGTCGCCGAGTCCAGCGGGACGTAGGTGATGTTGAACGGCCCGACCTTGCCGCCCGCCTCCTTCAGCGCGAGCTTGATCGCATCGACCATGTCGCGCGACCGGTCGCGGTCGGGCCCGTGCAACGGCACGCTCGAGTAGATCGTCAGGGTGTCGCTGCCCTTCGCCACCGCGCTGTCCTTCTCGCCTCCGCAGCCGGCCAGGCCGGCGCCGAGCGCGATCGCCCAGATCGCGCAGACGACCGCCGCGCCGAGCCCGCCGGACACGGCGGTTACTTCCGGTTGGGCAGGTACGGGGCGAGGAGCCTGGCGGTGGCGCCGAGCGTGATGATCAGCGTGGTGATCATGAATGCGTCGATCGACTTCCAGCCGATCGCCCAGAGGATGATCCACGCGACGAGACCGAAGGTTGTGGCGACGACGAGACCCATCTGCGGCTGAGCCTAACGGATGAGTGCGGCGGCGAGTTGCGCTACGACCTCGCCGGCAAGGGCCGCGGGGTCCTCTGCCTGCGAGACCGCCCGGATCAGCCGGCTGGCGACGATCACGCCATCGGCGCCGGCGGCCGCCGCCGCTGCGGCCTGCTCGGGCGTCGAGATGCCGAAGCCGAGCGCGACGGGCAGCTCCGCGCGCTGCTTGACCCGCGCCAGCAGGCCGGTCACGTGATCGCCCAGCGCGGGTCGCTCGCCGGTCGTGCCGACGACCGACACGACGTAGACGAAGCCGCGCGCCTGCGCCGCGATCTCCGTCAGGCGCTCGTCGGATGTGGTCGGCGCGACGAGCGGCACCAGCGCGACCCCGGCGGCGTCGCAGGCCGCGCGCACGTCGCCGGCCTCGTGCAGCGGCAGGTCGGGGACGATCAGGCCGCTGATGCCGGCGTCGCGGAGGCGCTGCGCGAACCGCTCGGCGCCGCGCGTCAGCACGAGGTTGACGTAGCACATCAGCACCACCGGGACGCGGCGGGCAAGCGCCTGGCCCACCTCGAGCACGCCGTCGAGCGTCGCGCCCGCCTGCAGCGCGGCGGTGCCGGCGGCGTGGATCACCGGCCCGTCGGCGAGCGGGTCGGAGTACGGCACGCCGAGCTCCACGAGGTCGGCGCCGTTGGCCGCGTAGGCCTCGCCGATGGCCAGCGACGTCTCGATGTCGGGATAGCCGCCCATGACGTAGGGCATCAGCGCCGCGCGGCCGCTGCGCAGGGCGAAGGCCGCCGCGATCCGGTCCTCGCCGGTCTGCGGGACCGCGGGGACGCGATCGCCCGCGGACTCAGCCATCTTCGTGGGCGATCACCTCGGCGAGGTCCTTGTCGCCACGGCCCGACAGGCAGACGAGGTCGAGCGCCGACTCGTCGGCGTCCTCGTGCAGCGCGTGGTGCAGCGCGTGCGCGGTCTCCAGCGCCGGGATGATGCCCTCCAGCCGCGTGACCTCCCTGAAGGCCGTCAGCGCGTCCTCGTTCTCGACCGCGACGTAGCGCGCTCGCCCCGAGTCGCGCAGGTAGGCGTGCTCCGGCCCCGAGCCGGGATAGTCCAGGCCCGCTGAGATCGAGTGCGCCTCGGTGACCTGACCGTCGTCGTCCTGCATCACCGCCGAGAGCGACCCGTGCAACACGCCGCTGCGCCCGCCGACCGTCAGCGGCGCGCCGTGGCGGCCGCTGTCCAGGCCCTCCCCCGCCGCCTCGACGCCGATCAGCGTCACGCCGGGATCGGAGACGAACGCGGTGAAGATGCCGATCGAGTTCGAGCCGCCGCCGACGCAGGCGATGACGCGGTCGGGCAGGCGACCGGCGCGCTCGAGCAGTTCGCGCCGCGCCTCGTCGCCGATCACGCGCTGCAGGTCGCGCACGAGCGCCGGATACGGGGCCGGCCCGACGGCCGAGCCGATGATGTAGTGCGTCGTGGCGACGGTCGTGACCCAGTCGCGGATCGCCTCGCTGACGGCCTCCTTGAGCGTCCGCGCCCCGGCCTCGACGCTGACGACCTCGGCGCCCAGCAGGCGCATGCGCTGGACGTTGGGGGCCTGGCGGCGGATGTCCTCGGCGCCCATGTAGACGACGCACTCGAGGTTCAGCAGCGCGCAGGCGGTCGCGCTCGCGACGCCGTGCTGGCCGGCGCCGGTCTCGGCGATGACCCGCTGCTTGCCCATCCGCTTGGCCAGCAGCGCCTGACCGAGCGCGTTGTTGAGCTTGTGCGAGCCCGTGT
>JAHWJE010000229.1 GCA_019348575.1 Actinomycetota bacterium
GAATCCCAGCGCGGGTGCCATCGCTATACCCGCGGACCTTGCGGAGCGATCGCGCGCTATCAGTCGGTCGACGAATACTCCTTCCCCGGTCGAATCGATGTAGTGCACGCGCGCTCGGAGGGCGGCTTCCACGGCGGTGTCGCCGAGGGCGACGAACGGCCCAACGCACGTGATCATCACCTTCGCGTCCTCGATCGCGGCCGCAAGCCCGGTTACGTCTCCTACCGCGGCCTCGCGGACCTCGGGTCCACCCGTGGTCGCGGCGAGCTGTTCGAGCTTCGCTCGGTCACGGCCTGCGATCGCGAAGCTCGCTCCACGGCGCGCGAGCGCGTGAGCCGTCAGCCGCCCCGTGTAACCCGTTGCTCCGAACAGAACGATGTCCGGCATGGCCGCACCCTACCCACTACCCTTCGGCGCATGAGTGTCACGGTGCACCTCGTCCGACACGGTCAGGTCGAGAACCCGAAAGGCGTGATCTACGGACGTCTCCCCGGTTACCACCTGTCCGAACGCGGTAGGCGTCAGGCGGAGGCCGCCGCCGAGCGACTGGCGGAAGCGGATCTCGGCGCGCTGTGGGCGAGTCCGCTAGAACGCGCGCAGGAGACCGCGCGTCCGACGGCCGAGCTGTTCGGCCTGCCGATCCACACCGACGAGCGGCTGCTCGAGAGCGAGAACGTCTTCGAGGGCAAGACGGTCGGCGTCGGCGACGGGGCGCTCGGCAACCCGGCCAACTGGAAGCACTTCACCAACCCGTTCAAGCCGAGCTGGGGAGAGCCCTACGCGCAGATCGCCGTCCGGATGCTCGAGGCAGCCATGGCCGCCCGCGACCTCGCGCGCGGCCACGAGGCCGTCTGCGTCAGCCACCAGCTGCCGATCTGGACCCTGCGCCGCTACGTCGAGGGCCGCAAGCTCTGGCACCGCCCGGACCGGAGGCAGTGCGGTCTGGCGTCGCTGACCAGCATCACCTGGGAGGACGACCGCATCGTGACGGTCACCTACCGCGCGCCGGCGGGCGCCGCGGCTCGCCGCCCCGGAGCCGGCGCGTAGCAGGACCGCGCGGGCCCGCGTACGGCGGCGCCGCCGCGTCCCGCCCTCGATCGACTGCGCGAGCAGCTGCATCGGGTGCAGGAGCGGCCGCGGCTCGCCCTTGCGCTCGAGGTGCGCGGAGATCTGCAGCGTGCAGCCGGGGTTCGCCGCCGCGATCGCCTCGGCGCCGGTGGCAAGCAGGTTGTCCGCCTTGCGCTCGCCGAGCTCGCGCGCCGCCGCGGGACGCGTCAGGTTGTAGATCCCCGCCGAGCCGCAGCACAGCTCCCACTCGGCCGGCTCGACGAGCTCCAGGCCGGGGATCGAGCGCAGCAGCTGACGCGGCTGCGAGCGGACGCCCTGCGCGTGGGCGAGGTGGCAGGCGTCGTGGTAGGCGACCTTCATCTCGACGGGGTGGCGCCGGGCGCGCGGTGGCATCGCCGCGAGCAGCTCGTGCACGTCGCGCGCCCGCGCCGCCAGCTGCGCCGCGCGCTGCGCCCACTCCGGCTCGTCGCGCAGCACGTGGCCGTAGTCCTTGATCGCCGAGCCGCAGCCGGCGGCGTTGACGACGACGTGGTCGTAGCCCTCGAAGGCCTCGATCGTCGCCTTGGCGAGCGGCAGCGACTCCTCCTCCTGGCCGGCGTGCAGCCCCAGCGCGCCGCAGCAGCGCGGCGCCCGCGGCGCGTGGACCTCGAAGCCCTCGGCGGCGAGCACGGCGACCGTCGCGGCGTTGACGTCGCCGAAATACGCGCGCTGGACGCAGCCCTGCAGGAAGCCGACCGTGCCGCGCTTCTCGCCGACGGCCTTCGTCACCGGCGGCAGCCGGCTCAGCGTGTCGCGCAGGCGCACCGGTGGCGCGAGCTCGCTCAGCGTGCGCATCAGCGGCGAGCGCTCGACGAGCCGCGAGCGCTGCGCCCAGCGCGCCAGCCCCGAGCGGCGGAAGAAGACGATCGCCGGGATCGTCGCGCGCAGCCGGCCGGGGTAGGGAAAGGTCGCGAACAGCACGCGCCGCAGCAGCCGCTCACGCGCGGTGCGCGGGTGCTGGCGCTCGACCTGCTGGCGCGTGTCCTCGATCAGCAGGTCGTAGCGCACGCCCGACGGGCACGCCGTGACGCATGCCATGCAGCCCAGGCAGTTGTCGAAGTGGTCGACCATCGTGCCCGACAGCACGCTGTCCTCCTCCAGGCCCTCGCGCATCAGCACGATCCGCCCGCGCGGGGAGTCCATCTCCTCGTTCCAGAGAACGTACGTCGGGCACGTCGGCAGGCAGAAGCCGCAGTGCACGCAGTCGTCGATGAGGTCGAGCTCGGGTGGCTTGTGCGCGTCGAAGGCGGGCATCGCGACCCAGCGTAGTCGTCGCGTCGACCTAGATCCCGCCGACGAAGATGCCGGGGTTGCAGGTCCGCTTCGGGTCGAAGCGCTCCTTGACGCGGCGCATGAGCACGAGCGCCGCGTCCTCGGGGTGATCCCACGGATCGAGGTGCGCGCGCACGTGGGCGGGCGCGTCGAGCACGACGCAGGGCGCCGGTGCGAGCACCTTGCGCACCCGCGCGATCGCGCTGACGAGCTCGCCCGGCGCCGCCGCCGGCAGCGCGATCCACGACAGCCCCAGCGCGGCGCGCCCGACGAGCGTCGCGCCCGCGACCTGCGCCGCGACGCACGCGTCGGCGCGCGCCGTCGGGCGGCCGGAGACGCGGATCACCGCGCCGCCGTCGGCCGCGCGCTGCCGCGCCCGCTGGCGCGCCCACAGCTCGTCGTCGTCGTCGCCCTCGGCGCCCTCGACGCCGGCCGCGGCGAGCAGCCGCTGCGCGGCCGCGGCCTGCGCGCCCGCCGCCACGCCGGCGAAGCGGCCGAGCACCATCCCCGTCTGCGCCTCCCAGCGCACGTCGAGCGACTCGGCCTCCAGTGAGCTCGACGACAGCGCGATCGCGGCCTGCTGGAGCAGCCCCGGGTCGTCGGTCGTGCCGGTCGCCGTCGCCCGCGCCGGCGGGCGCGGGTGCAGCCGCACCGCCACCTCGGTGATCACGCCGAGCGTGCCGAACGAGCCGCTGAAGAGCTTGGCGAGGTCGTAACCGGCGACGTTCTTGATGACCTTGCCGCCCGCCCGCGCGACGCTGCCGTCGGGCAGCGCGACGGCGATGCCGAGCACGAGGTCGCGCACGCCGCCGTAGCGGTGGCGCAGCGGCCCGGAGTCGCCGGTCGAGACGACGCCGCCGAGCGTCGCGGCGTCGCCCTCGCCGAGCGGCGGGTCGAGCGCGAGCATCTGGCCGGCAGCGGCGAACAGCTCGTCGAGCGCGCGCAGCGACAGGCCCGGTTGCAGCACGGCCGTCAGGTCGCCGTGGTTGTGCTCGACGACCGCGTCCAGCGCGCGCGTGCCGAGCTCGACGCCGTACTCGCTGCCGGCGCCGCCCCACGGCTTCGTGCCCGCGCCGGCGATCCGCACGGCGATCCCGCGGGCGGCGTAGCCGCGCAGCAGCTCGCCGGCGTCGTGCGCCGACTCGGGACTGATCAGCTGCGCGGCCTGCGCGCTCAAAAGCGCTCCGCGATCCCCTCGCGCTCGAGCGGGTGCGCGCGGTACGGGCCCGGTACCTCGCCGCACAGCCGCGGCGTCGGCATGACCTTCCCCGGATTGGCGAGCCCGCGCGGGTCGAACGCGCAGCGCAGGTGCTGGAACGCCGCCAGGTCCGGCTCGTCGAACATCTTCGGCATGTGGCGCTTCTTGTCGACGCCGACGCCGTGCTCGCCGGTGATCGACCCGCCCGCGTCGACGCAGACCTCGAGGATCTCGCCCGAGAGCTCCTCCGCGCGCTCGGCCTCCGCCTCGCCGTCGTAGCAGACGAGCGGGTGCAGGTTGCCGTCGCCGGCGTGGAAGACGTTGCCGACGCGCATCCCGTACTGCTCGCCGAGCGCGGCGATCCTCGCGAGCACCTCGGGCAGCTTCGTGCGCGGGATGACGCCGTCCTGCACGAAGTACGACGGGCTGATCCGACCGACGGCGGCGAACGCCGACTTGCGGCCCTTCCACATCTGCGCCCGCTCGACGGCGTCGGCGGCGATCCGGGTCTCGAAC
>JAHWJE010000022.1 GCA_019348575.1 Actinomycetota bacterium
CACCGACCAGGTGCGCAGCATCGCCCAGGTCGCGACCGCCGTCGCCAACGGCGACCTGTCGCAGAAGATCACCGTCGAAGCGCGCGGCGAGATCGACGAGCTGAAGGGGACGCTCAACACGATGGTCGACCAGCTCTCGTCGTTCGCCGACGAGGTCACCCGCGTCGCGCGCGAGGTCGGCACGGACGGCGTGCTCGGCGGCCAGGCCACCGTCGAAGGCGTCTCCGGCACCTGGCGCGACCTGACGCAGAACGTCAACCAGCTCGCCGGCAACCTCACGACGCAGGTACGCGCGATCGCCGAGGTCTCGACGGCGGTCACGCAGGGCGACCTGACCCGCCAGATCGCCGTCGAGGCCCGCGGCGAGGTCGCCGAGCTGTCGGACACGATCAACCAGATGATCGCCAACCTGCGCGAGACGACGCAGAAGAACGCCGAGCAGGACTGGCTGAACACGAACCTCGCGCGGATCTCGGGCCTGATGCAGGGCCAGCGCGACCTGGCGACCGTCTCGCAGATGATCATGTCCGAGATCTCGCCGCTCGTGAGCGCTCAGCACGGGGCGTTCTTCCTGAGGCAATCCGACAACGGCAGCGAGCCCGAGCTGCGGCTGATCGCCAGCTACGGCTACCAGCGGCGAAAGACCGTCTCCAACCGCTTCAAGTTCGGCGAGGCGCTCGTCGGCCAGGCCGCGCTCGAGCGCAAGAGCATCCTGATCGAGAACGCGCCGCCGGACTACGTCAAGATCGCCTCGGGGCTCGGCGAGGCGCGGCCGAAGAACATCGTCGTCATGCCGATCCTCTTCGAGGAGCAGGTCATGGCGGTCGTCGAGCTCGCCTCGCTGGGCGAGTTCTCCGAGGTCAACCTGGCGTTCCTCGAGCAGCTCGCCGAGACGCTCGGCGTCGTGCTGAACGCGATCATCGCCAACCGCCGCACCGAGGAGCTGCTCGAGCAGTCCCAGTCGCTCGCCGAGGAGCTGCAGTCCCAGTCCGAGGAGCTGCAGGCCCAGCAGGAGGAGCTGCGGCGCTCGAACTCCGAGCTCGAGCAGCAGACGCAGTCGCTGCGCGCCTCCGAGGAGCTGCTTCAGACCCAGCAGGAGGAGCTGCAGCAGACCAACGAGGAGCTGCAGGAGAAGGCCGAGCTGCTCAGCGTCCAGAACCGCGACATCGAAACCCAGAACGCGGCGATCGAGCGCGCGCGCGCCGACCTCGAGCGGCAGGCCGCGCAGCTCGCGCTCAGCTCGAAGTACAAGTCCGAGTTCCTGGCGAACATGAGCCACGAGCTGCGCACGCCCCTGAACTCGCTGCTGATCCTCTCCAAGCTGCTCGCCGAGAACCCCGAGCAGAACCTGACGCCCAAGCAGATCGAGTTCGCCTCGACGATCCACACGGCCGGCGCCGACCTGCTGTCGCTGATCTCCGACATCCTCGACCTGTCCAAGGTCGAGGCGGGCAAGATGGAGATCAGCGCGGCGAGGATCGAGCTCGCGGCGATCTGCGAGTACGTCGAGCGCGCGTTCGGCTCGGTCGCCGAGCAGAAGGGCATCGAGTTGCGCATCCGGATGGCCGACGACGCGCCGGCGGCGATCTTCACCGACGAGCAGCGCCTGCAGCAGGTGCTGCGCAACCTGCTGTCCAACGCGTTCAAGTTCACCGACAGCGGGCACGTCGAGCTCGCGTTCGCGCGCGCGCCGCAGGACACGCCGTATGAGCTGAGCATCACCGTCGGCGACACCGGCATCGGCATCGCCGACGACAAGCTGCGGCTGATCTTCGAGGCCTTCCAGCAGGCCGACGGGACGACGAGCCGGCGCTTCGGCGGGACCGGTCTCGGGCTGTCG
Source organism: Actinomycetota bacterium (assembly GCA_019348575.1). The sequence continues at coordinate 1,841 of JAHWJE010000022.1, forward strand.
ATCAGCCGCGAGATCGTGCGCGCGCTCGGCGGCGAGATCCGCGTGCGAAGCACGCCCGGCGAGGGCAGCGCGTTCGAGCTGCTGCTCGCGGCGTACGTCGAGCCGGCCGAGCCGCTCGCGCCTGCTCCCCGGTCCGACCCGGCCGCGCCGGGCGACGACGAGGCCGAGCCGATCGACGCGTTCGGCGCGGCGGCGCCGCAGCACGACGCACCGCCCGCCGGCCTGCCGTCCGATCCCGAGGACGAGCTTCCGCCCGGCGTCGAGGACGACCGCGCCCGGATCAACCCCGGCGACCGCGTCGCGCTGATCATCGACGACGACGCCGACTGCGCGATGCGGGCGCTCGTCCAAGCGCGCGAGCACGACTTCCGCGCGGTCGTCGCCCGGCGCGGCACGACCGGCGTCACGCTCGCGCACGAGCTGACACCCGACGTCATCGTGCTCGCCGTGCCGGTCCACGGCGGCGTGGCCGTGCTCGACCAGCTCAAGCACCATCCGCACACGCGCCACGTCCCGGTCTACGTCTGCGGGGCGCCGGAGGAGCGGGTAGCGGCGCTGCGCGCCGGCGCCGCCGGCTTTCTCCCGCGCCCGGTCGAGGCCGACGCTCTCGCGCGGGCGTACGCGGACGCCGACGCGTTCCTCGATCGCCGCGTCGGCCGCCTGCTGGTCGTCGAGGACGACGACGTCCAGCGCACGAGCATCGTCGAGCTCGTCGGCACCGGCGACGACGTCGACGTCACCGCGGTCGGCTCGAGCGAGGAGGCGCTCGAAGCGCTCGAGCACGGCACGTTCGACTGCATCGTGCTCGACCTCAAGCTGCCCAGGGCGACCGGCTTCGACCTGCTCGACCACCTCCGGGGCGACGAGCGCCACAACTCGACGCCGGTGATCATCCATACCGGCAAGGAGCTGACCCGCCGCGAGGAGACGCGCCTGCGCCGCTACGCGGACTCGATCATCGTCAAGGACGCGGGATCGCCCGAGCGCCTGCTCGACGAGACCGCGCTCTTCCTGCACCGCGCGCAGACCGCGTTGCCGCCCGACAGCCGCAAGATGCTCGAGCAGCTGCACACCGACGACGGCGTGCTGCCCGGCAAGCGCGTGCTGATCGTCGACGACGACGTGCGCAACGTGTTCGCGCTGACGAGCGCGCTCGAGGCGCGCGGCATGGAGGTCCGCTTCGCGGAGAACGGCCGTGAGGCGATCGAGTCGCTCGATGCCGACCCGGCCGTCGACCTCGTGCTGATGGACGTGATGATGCCCGAGATGGACGGCCACGAGACGACGCTCGCGCTGCGCGCCGACGAGCGCTTCGCCGACCTGCCGATCATCTCGCTGACGGCGAAGGCGATGAAGGGCGACCGCGAGAAGTCGATCGTCGCCGGAGCGTCGGACTACATCACCAAGCCCGTCGACATCGAGCAGCTCATCTCGCTCATGCGCGTGTGGCTCTACGGATGAACGAGGACGGCCACGACGAAGCCCGTGAGCGCATCGAGATCGACCTGCTGCTCGAGGCGATCCAGCGTCGCTACGGCTATGACTTCCGCGGCTACGCGCTGGCCTCGCTGCGTCGCCGGCTGTGGCACCGGGCCTACGGCGAAGGGCTGCAGACGCTGTCGGGCCTGCAGGAGCGCGTCCTGCACGACCCGATGTGCATGGATCGCCTGCTGCGCGACCTGTCGATCAACGTCACCGAGATGTTCCGCGACCCGAGCTTCTACGTCGCGCTGCGCGAGCGCGTCTTCCCGCTGCTGCGCACGCATCCGTTCATCCGCGTCTGGAACGCGGGCTGCTCGACGGGGGAAGAGGTCTACTCCGTCGCGATCGCGCTGCACGAGCACGGCCTGCTCGAGCGCACGCGGATCTACGCGACCGACATCGACGCCGCGGCGCTGGAACGAGCCCGCGCGGGCTCGTTCGCGCTCGAGCGGATGCAGCGCTACACCGAGAACTACCAGCGCGCCGGCGGCAGCGACGCGTTCTCCTCCTACTACACCGCGAACGGCGGCGCTGCCCGGTTCGATCCTGCGCTGGCCGCCGGTATCGTCTTCGCGCAGCACAACCTCGTCACGGACGGCTCCTTCAACGAGTTCCAGCTCATCGTGTGCCGCAACGTGCTGATCTACTTCGGCCCCAAGCTGCAGGAGGAGGTGCTCGGCCTGTTCGGCGCGAGCATGGCCCGCTTCGGGATCCTCGCGCTCGGTCGCAAGGAGTCGATCCGCCACTCGGCTCACGCCGCCGAGTACGAGCCGCTCGTCGAGCACGAGAAGATCTTCAGGCGGCGGACGTGAGCCGCGTCGGGCTCGTCGCGATGGGCGCGTCCTGGGGCGGGCTGCACGCGGTCGAGACGGTGCTCGGATCGCTCCCGCAGGAGTTCGGCGCGCCCGTCGTCATCGCCCAGCACCGCCAGGTCGACTCCAACGACGGGATGCTCGTGCGCCTGCTCGACGCGCGCTGCGCGCTGACGGTCTGCGAGGCCGAGGACAAGCAGGCGCTCAAGCCCGGGCACGTGCTCGTCGCGCCGCCCGACTACCACCTGCTCGTCGAGGCGGGCGCGGTCGCGCTGTCCGTCGACGCGCCGCTGAACTTCAGCCGCCCCTCGATCGACATCCTCTTCGGGTCGGCCGCCGACGCCTACGGCGCCCGGGCGGTCGGCGTCGTGCTGACGGGCGCCAACGCCGACGGCGCGCTCGGCCTCGCGCAGATCGCCGCCCGCGGCGGGATCGCGATCGTCCAGGATCCCGCGACGGCCGAGCGGCGCGAGATGCCGGAGGCCGCGCGGCGGGCCACGCCCGAGGCGCGCGTGCTGGCGCTCGAGCAGATCGGACCGGCGCTCGCGCAGCTCGCGGGGGCGGCGCAGCCGGCGAGATGAGGCACGACACCGCGATCCTGCTCGTCGACGACCACGACGAGAACCTGCTCGCGCTCGAGGCGATCCTCGAGCCGACCGGCTACCGGCTCGTCAAGGCGCGGTCGGGCGAGCAGGCGCTCAAGGCGGTGCTGCAGGACGAGTTCGCCGCGATCCTGCTCGACGTGCAGATGCCGGGCCTGGACGGCTTTCAGACGGCCGAGCTGATCCGCACGCGCGAGCGCACGCGCTCGGTGCCGATCATCTTCGTGACGGCGATCAGCAAGGCCCCGGAGAACGTCTTTCGGGGGTACGAGGCCGGCGCCGTCGACTACCTCTTCAAGCCGGTCGACCCGGTCGTGCTGCGCTCCAAGGTCGAGGTCTTCGGCGAGCTCTACGAGCGCGGGCGCGCCCTCGCCGCGCGCGAGGAGCTGCTGCGCGCGACGTTCGAGGATGCGCCGATCGGGATCGCGCGCGCCGGCGCGGACGGGCGCCTGTCGCACGTCAACCGCGCGCTGACGCAGACGCTCGGGCGTCCCGCCGGCGAGCTGCTCGGCCGGACGCTCGACGAGCTCGGCCCCGGCGCGGACGCCGGGATCGACGCCAAGCAGCGCGAGCGGCTGCTGGCCGGGGAGATCCCCCGCTACGAGGTCGAGCGGCGCCTCACCGGGCCTCGCGGCACGACGATCCCGGTGCTGGTGAGCGCGTCCCTGGCACGCTCGGGCGGCGGCGTGCGCCCGGACCTCATCCTGCAGCTGCAGGACCTGCGCGAGCGCCGCCGCGCGCAGCGCGACCGTGAGCAGCTGATCCGCGCGCAGGCGGCGCGCGCGCATGCCGAGGCGGCCGCCGAGCGGCTGCGGATCATGCAGTCGATCGCGGTCGCGGCGCTCGGCGCCGAGGGCCTCGAGGAGCTGCTGCGCGAGCTGCTCGACCGGATCCTCGAGGCGCTCGACGTCGACCGGGCGGCGGTCGTGCTGATCGACGACGCGGTCGCCGTCGTCGCGCGCGCCGCCGGCGGCGTGGACACGGTCGTCGCACACGAGGCGCGCGAGCGCGTCGACGACCTCGTCGAGCTCGTCATGCGCGAGCGCGGGCCGCTGGCGATCCCCGACGTCGCCGCCGCGAGCCTGGACGCCAGCTCGCTGGGACCCGCGATCACGTCGCTGCTGGCGATGCCGCTCGCCGACGGCGAGCAGGTCATCGGCTCGATCCACGTCGGCACGCTGACGCGGCGCGACTTCGACGAGGAGACGATCGCCCTGCTCAGGCTGGCGGCAGATCGCGCCGGCCTGGCGATCGCGCGAACGCGCCTGTACGAGCGCGAGCGGCAGATCGCCGGCGAGCTGCAGCGCTCGCTGCTGCCCAAGCGCCTGCCGGAGGTGCCCGGCGTCGCGCTCGACGCGCGCTACCTGCCGGGCGTCAACGGGACGACGGTCGGCGGCGACTGGTACGACGCGATCGCGCTGCCGAGCGGGCGCGTCGCGCTGGCGATCGGCGACGTCGTCGGCCGCGGGATCTCGGCGGCGGCGACGATGGGGCAGATGCGCAGCGCGCTGCGCGCGATCCTCATGCAGGCCGACCACACAGGCGCGATGGCCGACCGTCTCAACCGCTTCGCGCACACGCTCGGCCCCGAGGCCGTGATGACGACCGTCGTGCTGGCGATTCTCGAGCCCGCGACCGGCACGCTGCGCTACACGAACGCCGGCCATCCGCCGGCGCTGCTCGTCGACCCGGACGGCAACGCCAGCTTCCTCGAGGCCGCGCCGTCGCCGCCGATGGGCGTGCTGGCCTCGCCGCGCTACCCCGAGCACGTGACGGTGCTGGAGCCCGGCTCGACGATCGTCCTGTACACCGACGGGCTCGTCGAGGAGCCCAGCGAGGTCCTGGACGTCGGGCTCGAGCGCCTGCTGGAGGCGGCGCGCGGCGCCGGCGAGGACGTGGCGGCGACCTGCGAGCGCCTGCTCGAGCGCAGCCTGCGCGTGTCCGCGAGCTCCGACGACGTGACGCTGCTCGCCGTGCGGATGAGCCGGACGCTCGGCGAGCGCGTGGCGCTCGAGGTCTCAGGACAGCCGGGCGGGCTGTTGGCGATGCGCCAGACGCTGCGCCGGTGGCTGAGCGAGACCGCCGCCGACGAGGACGAGATCGAGGACATCGTGATGGCCTGCAACGAGGCCTGCGAGAACTCGGTCGAGCACGGCTACCGGTTCGGCGCAGACGTCTTCGAGGTGCTGTTCGAGCGCGACGGCGGCGAGGTCTCGATCGCGATCCGCGACTGCGGCGGCTGGCAGCCGCCGCACGACGAGCCGCACCGCGGTCACGGGCTGCCGCTGATCGGCAAGCTGATGGACGACGTCGACATCCAACCGCGCGCGGGCGGGACGACGGTCCTGATGCGCAGGCAGCTTGCCGCCGGCCCGCCGCCGTCCCGCAGGACCGAGGCCGGCGCGCAGATCGGGTCGTCTCGCGCGAGGGCGACGTAGCAACGGCGCCCGATACCCGCGCGTGGACACCCGCACGCAGTGACTAAGCTGGACCGGGTGACGACCTTCGCCGACCTCGGCCTGTCCCCCAATACCCTCGAGGCGCTCGAGGACGTCGGCTACGAGAAGCCGAGCCCGATCCAGGAGCAGGCGATCCCGCCGATGCTCGAAGGTCGCGACGTGATCGGGCAGGCGCAGACGGGCTCCGGCAAGACCGCCGCGTTCGGCCTGCCGATCATCGAGTACATCGACCCGACCGAGCCCGAGGTGCAGGCGCTCGTGCTGACCCCGACGCGCGAGCTGTGCATCCAGGTCACCCAGGCGATCCGCGCGTACGCCCAGCGCAAGGGCGCCGACGTCGTCGCGGTCTTCGGCGGCGCGCCGATCCGCACCCAGCAGGCCCAGCTCAAGGCCGGCGGGCACATCGTCGTCGGCACCGTGGGGCGCGTGCTGGACCTCATCGGGCGCCACTCGCTCGTGCTGGACTCCTGCCGCTTCGTGGTGCTCGACGAGGCCGACGAGATGCTCGACCTCGGCTTCCTCGAGGACGTCGAGAAGATCCTGCGCCTGACGCCGAACAGCCGCCAGACGGCGCTCTTCAGCGCGACGATGCCGCCGCCGATCCGCGAGCTCGCCGACAACTACCTCTATGACCCCGAGCACGTGAAGGTCCAGTCCGCGACGATGACGGTCGACTCGGTCGAGCAGTTCCAGGTGACGGTGAAGACGGCCGACAAGCCCGACAAGCTCGTCGAGCTGCTCGAGGCCGAGAAGCCCGACCAGGCGATCGTCTTCGCGCGCACGAAGATCCGCACCGACCAGCTCTACAAGAAGATGAAGGACCGCGGCTTCAACGTGAAGGCGCTGCACGGCGACATGTCGCAGGGCGCGCGCGACGGCGTGATGCTGGGCTTCAAGGGGGGCCGCGTGCCGATCCTCGTGGCGACCGACGTCGCCGCCCGCGGCCTGGACATCTCGACCGTCACGCACGTCGTGAACTTCGACGTCCCGCGCTCGCCCGACGTCTACGTGCACCGCATCGGCCGCACCGGCCGCGTCGGCCGCTCCGGCCGCGCGATCACGTTCGTCGAGCCGCGACAGGCGAAGGAGCTCGAGGCGATCGAGCGCCACATCGGCATGAAGATCTCGCCCTGGGAGCCGGGCGCGCAGATCGAGCCGGCGCCGGTCGTCGTCGACAAGCCGCGCCGCCACAGCAAGCCGCACGTCTCGCGCAACGGCGACGAGGAGTACGCGAAGCTGATCGTCGCCGGCGGCCGTGCGGCGGGCATCGAGGTCGCCGACCTCGTCAGCGCGGTCACGCACGCCGCCGAGATCGACGGCGAGGCGGTGCGCGACGTCAAGGTGCTCGAGCACTTCGCGTTCTTGTCGGTGCCGGCGACCGACGCGCAGCGCATCGCCGCCGCCGTCGACGGCCAGCGCGTGCGCGGGCGGCGGATCAGGGTCGAGCCCGCGAAGGTCTGAGCCTGGGTCGACCACCGATCCGGCCAAGACCATAGGGTGCGCGACGATGAAAGAGCGCAACGTCCTCGGCGGCGAGCTCGAGCCCTGCGGCACCGACCCGATGACGGGCTTCTACCGCGACGGCTGCTGCAGCACCGGTCCCGAGGACCTCGGCAGCCACACGATCTGCGCGGTGGTGACCGAGCAGTTCCTCGAGCACCAGCGCAGCATCGGCAACGACCTGACCACGCCGATGCCGATGTACCGCTTCCCCGGGCTCGTCCCCGGCGACCGCTGGTGCGTTACGGCGGTGAACTGGTTGCGGGCCCACGAGGACGGCGCCGCGGCCTTCGTCGTGCTCGCCTCGACGCACGAGCGGGCGCTCGACATCGTGCCGCTCGAGGCGCTGCGCGAGCACGCCGTCGACGTCCCCGGGGACCCGGGCGCGCTGGCTGACTGAGCCCGACGTCGGCGTGCCCGCAACTCCGCGCAGACGCGCGCGTTACCCTTCTTCGACGTGGCGTTGCTCCTCAAAGACCGCGAGGCCAGCCCGCAGCCGGGCGGCCAGCCACCGGACGGCGCCGTCTCGACCACCGCTCCGGACTTCGCCTGCGAGGCCTGCGGCGCCGCGATGCAGCGCGGCCAGGATTGGTGCCTGGAGTGCGGAACCGCCGCTCCCGGCCGCCTCGGCGCGCGCCCCGGCTGGCGCGCCGCCTTCACCGTCGTCGGCCTCACGACGCTGCTGCTGCTGTGCGCGGTCGTCGCCGGCTACGCGGCGCTGACGAGCGACGCCGAGCGCAGCGCTTCGACCGCGCCGGTCGGCTCGGCTGATCCGATCACGGCGCAGACCCCCGGCGCCGCCGCTCCGGTGCCCGCGCAGCCCGGGGCGATCCCCGTCCAGCCCGGTGCGACCGGGCCGAACACGACGGCGCCACCGGCCATCGCGAACCCGAACCCGATCATCCCCGTGCGCCCGCCCCCACCGGCCACGAACACGCCGCTCACCCCGCCGCCGCCCGCCGCGACTCCGAGCCAGCCGGGCGCGACCGGCAGCAGCGCGACCGGCGGCGCGAGCGGCAGCAGCGGCGCGACCGGCGGCAGCAGCGGCAGCGGCAGCAGCGGCTCGACCGCCGGCGAGAAGCCCGGCCCCGAGCTCATCGCACTGCGCAAGGACGCCGCGAAGACCTACAACCAGCCCGCCCGCGCAGGCGCGGAGTTCGGGCCGGCGGCGAACGCGGTCGACGGCAAGCCGAGCACGGTGTGGGACGTCGTCGTGCCGGCCGACGGCCAGCCGATCGGCGCCGGTCTCGTGATCGACCTCGGCAAGCCCTACGCGCTGCGCTCGCTGCGGCTCGCGACCCCCACGCCCGGGTTCACGGTCGAGATCTACGGCGCCAAGAGCGCAAAGCAGCTCCCGGCCGACGTCATCGACAAGCGCTGGATCCACCTGACCAACAAGAAGGGCGTCACCGACGGCGGTCTGATCAGGCTCAAGGGCAAGGGCGACGGCGTGAAGGTCGAGCTTCTGCTGCTGCACATCACCGACGCCGCCGAGCCAACCGACCCGCGGGTCGCGATCGGCGAAGTCACGCTGCGCGGCACCCGCTAGTCGGCCACCAGTCGCTACGCTGCCCGCCATGTCAGCAGCCGCAATGCGCACCACCGAGGGCGTCATCGTCTTCGAGCTCTTCGACGAGGAGGCCCCCAAGACGGTGGCCAACTTCAAGAAGCTCGCGAAGGATGGCTTCTACGAC
>JAHWJE010000230.1 GCA_019348575.1 Actinomycetota bacterium
TCTTGGGGCCGTAGAACGCGCCGTCGCCGGCGTTGATCTCGTAGCTCAGGCCGCGCGCGTCGAGCGCGTCCTGCAGCGCCGCCTCGGCGCGGTCCCACATCTCGTCGGAGCCGATCCGCTTGTCGGGCCGCGTCGAGAGCTCGAGGCGCGGCTCGAAGCCGAACAGGTCATACAGGAAGAAGCCGAACTCCAGGCAGCCGACGACCTCGTCGCGGATCTGGTCCTCGGTGCAGAAGATGTGGGCGTCGTCCTGCGTGATGTGGCGCACGCGCAGCAGGCCGTGCAGCGTCCCGCTGGGCTCGTGGCGATGGACGAGGCCCTGCTCGGAGTAGCGGATCGGCAGGTCGCGGTAGGAGCGCCGGTCGTCCTTGAAGAGCTGGATGTGGGCCGGGCAGTTCATCGGCTTGAGGCCCATCGGGCGCTCCTCGACGTCCGTGAAGTACATGTTCTCGCGGTACGTGTCCCAGTGGCCGGACTGCTTGAACAGGTCGACGTCGTAGAGGATCGGCGTCCTGACCTCGCGGTAGCCGCGGCGGCGGTTCTCCTCGCGCCAGAGCTTGGACAGCTCGTTCCAGATCGCCATCCCGGCCGGCTGCCAGAACGGCGAGCCGGGCGACAGCTCGCTGAACATGAACAGGCCGAGCTCCTTGCCGAGCCTGCGGTGGTCGCGCGCGCGGGCCTGCTCGAGGCGCTCGAGGTGCTGCGCGAGGTCCTCCTTGGAGAAGAACGCGGTGCCGTAGATGCGGGTGAGCTGCTGGCGCTCGGAGTCGCCGCGCCAGTACGCGCCGGCGACGGACTGCAGCTTGACGGCCTTGATCCGCTTCGTCGACGGCGCGTGAGGGCCGCGGCAGAGATCGGTGAAGGGGCCGTTCCGGTACAGCGAGACGGTCCGCACGCCCTCGCCGGCGACCAGGTCCTCGATCAGCTCGACCTTGTAGGGCTGATCGTCGCCGCGGAAGCGCTCGATCGCCTGCTCGACGTCGAGCTCGCTGCGCTCGAAGGGCTCATCGGCCTCGATGTGCGCGCGCATCCGCTCCTCGATCCGCGCGAGGTCGGCCTCCGTCGGGCGAGTCCCCGCCGGGAACTCGAAGTCGTAGTAGAAGCCGTCGTCGATCGGCGGCCCGATCGAGATCTTCACGCCGGGATAGAGCTCCATCACCGCCGCCGCCAGCACGTGGGCCGCGTCGTGCCGGATGATCTCCAGGGCGCCGTCGGTCTTCGGCGTGATGATCTCCAGCGGTTCGCCGGGCACGAGCGGCCGCGCGAGGTCGCGGACCTCGCCGTCCTGGCGCACGGCGAGCGCCGCGCGGGCCAGCCCGGGGCCGATCGCGGCCGCGGCGTCGGCGCCCGTCGCGCCTTCGGCCAGCTCGAGCTCGGTGCCGTCGGGGAGCGTGACGTTCACCCGGCGCATGCTAGTCGCGCTCGGCGCCGGGGCGGCGCAGCGGTTCGAACCGCTTCCGGGCGCAATTGCGCGTTTGCGATCACCCGATCGCGCCTATCCGATCTGTCATGACTGCCATCAGCAAGACCACGAACGGCGGCCCCCCGCGCGAGAACCTCGCCAAGGGCATGGGCGTCTTCAGCTTCGCCCTCGGCATCCCGCAGATCCTCGCGCCGGGCCGCGTCAATCGACTGATCGGCGTCCGCGACGACGCCACGACGCGCATGTGGATGCGCGCCGTCGGCACACGCGAGATCGCCGCCGGCGTCGGCATCTTCAGCCAGCGCCGCCCGACGCCGTGGCTCTGGGCGCGCGTCGCCGGCGACACCATGGACCTCGCCCTGCTCGCCACCGCGCTGCGCACCAAGAGCAAGCGTCAGGGCCGCACGCTGGCGGCCACCGGCGCCGTCGCGGGCGCGTTCGCCGCCGATCTCGTCGACAGCCTGAAGCTCAGCCGCGGCGAGGCTCCGGCAGCAGCTCAGGAGGAGCCGGAGGCAAAGGGGATGCATGTCAAGGCGGCGATCACGGTGCGCCGCGACCGCGACGAGCTGTACGCGTTCTGGCGCGACTTCGAGCGCTTCCCGGAGTTCATGGCCCACCTCGAGGAGGTCTCCTCGACGGGGCCCGATCGCTCGCACTGGAGGGCGAGGGGACCGCTCGGGATGGACGTCGAGTGGGACGCCGAGATCACCGAGGACGTGCCCGGCGAGCGGATCTCGTGGCGCTCGCTGGAGGGTGCGAAGGTCGACAACTCCGGCAGTGTCCGCTTCGTGCCGGCGCCGCGCGACCAGGGCACCGAGGTGCACATCGAGCTGCAGTACGACATCCCGGGCGGGTCGGTCGGGTCGCTGATCGCCAAGCTCTTCGGCGAGGAGCCCGCGCTGCAGATCAAGGACGACCTGCGGCGCTTCAAGCAGATCGTCGAGACGGGCGAGATCGCGCGCTCGGACGGCGCGCCGGAGGGCCAGGTCAACAAGCGCCAGCTCAAGCCGCGCCCGGCGCGCCCGCTTGGCGACGAGGAGCTCGCCACCACGAGCGCAGGAGGAACGTCATGAGAGCCACCGTCTGGTCGGGCCGCAACAAGGTCGCGGTCGAGAACGTCCCCGATCCGAAGATCCTCAACGACCGCGACGCGATCGTGAAGATCTCCTCGACGGCGATCTGCGGATCGGATCTGCACCTCTACGACGGGTACATCCCGGCGATGCGCAAGGGCGACATCCTCGGCCACGAGTTCATGGGCGAGATCGTGGAGACCGGCAAGGGCGTCTCGAACCTCGCGGTCGGCGACCGCGTCGTCGTGCCGTTCCCGATCGCCTGCGGCAACTGCGGCATGTGCGCTACGGGGCTCTTCTCAGGCTGTGAGAACTCCAACCCGAACGCGGGGATGGCCGAGAAGATGTGGGGCCACGCGCCCGGCGGGATCTTCGGTTACTCCTCGATGACCGGGGGCTACGCGGGCGGCCAGGCCGAGTACGTGCGCGTGCCCTACGCCGACGTCAGCCCGCTGAAGGTGCCCGACGGCATGCCCAACGACAAGGTGCTGTTCCTGTCGGACATCTTCCCGACCGGGTACATGGGGGCGGAGAACGCCGAGATCGAGCCGGGCGAGACGGTCGCGGTGTGGGGCTGCGGCCCGGTCGGGCAGTTCGCGATCGCGAGCGCGTACCTGATGGGGGCCGAACGCGTGATCGCGATCGACCGCTTCGAGTACCGCCTGCGAATGGCGCGTGAGAAGGCCGGCGCGGAGACGATCAACTACGAGCAGCAGCCAGTTCGCGAGGCGCTGCGCGAGATGACCGGCGGCCGCGGGCCCGATCACTGCATCGACGCCGCCGGGATGGAGTCCCACCACCACAACCCGGGCATGTACGCCTACGACCGCGTCAAGCAGGCGACGCGGCTGGAGTCCGAGCGCGGCTACGCCCTGCGCGAGGCGATCCTCAACTGCCGCAGCGGCGGCACGGTCTCGATCGCCGGCGTGTACGGCGGGTTCATGGACAAGTTCCCGATCGGTGCGATCATGAACAGGTCGCTGACGATCAGGAGCGGGCAGTGCCACGTACAGCGCTACCTGCGACCGCTGCTCGAGCGGATCGAGAACGGCGACATCGACCCGAGCTTCGTCATCACGCACCGGATGGCGCTCGACGAGGCCTCGAAGGGATACGAGACGTTCAAGCACAAGCAGGACGAGTGCGTGAAGGTCGTCCTGACGCCATGACCTGGTGGGCGGGCGGCCCGGCCCTGCGCCGAACCGCCCGCCTCACGGTCTCGGCCACCTCGCCGACCGTTCGGGGCCGAAACGAACAGCCGTTCGCTTCGGCTTGCTAGGGTGCTCTCCTCCAGCGGGCTAACGCCAGGCGCCGACAGGCGCCTCGGCCCGCCGTAAACGACCGGCCACCTGCGCCGCGCGCACGTCGCGTGACGCCTCTGGGCCGATTGAAGGGGTCACACCATGCGTCTCAGAACCCTGGGCGCCGTCTGCGCTACCTGCGCGACCGCGGCGTCCACCTCCACCGCAGCCGCTCAGTCTCCGACGAGCACCACGAACCCATCGAAGATCTCGACCGTCCGGCCTCCGGCCGACATGCACCGCGCCGCCAAGCGGCT
>JAHWJE010000231.1 GCA_019348575.1 Actinomycetota bacterium
CGAGTCCGCGCCTGCGCCAGCCGGCGACCGTCCTCGTCACGCTCGCCTGCCCGCGCCAGTCCGGTCGCTGCCGCGGCCGGATGACGATCTTCAGCCGGCCGAGCAGGCGCTCGAGGATCAGGGCGCTGCGGACGGAGCGCCGCCTCGGGCGGCGCAACTTCAACCTCTCGGGCGCCAGCACGCACACGCTGCGGATCGCGCTGTCACGGCGCGACCGCGTGCTCCTGCGGCGCGCCGGCCGGATCAGCGTGCGTGCCTACGTGGTGATGACCGACAGCGCCGGACGCACCGGCGTGCGCCGCGTCAACGGCACGCTCGTCGCACGCACGAGTCACTCCGGCTAAGTGCTGCCCGCCACAAGTTCCGCGGTCTCTTCCGGCGCCCGATCCGCGCCTGACGGCCGCCGGCGCCCGGGGCGGGCGGGCCGGGTCCACCTGCACGAAGGCGGGACACCGCCGACCGTCATCGCTGCCGAGCATCCGGGAGAACTCCACGGAACTTCCGGTGGGCAGCACTCAACGCTCGCCCCGTCCGTTCGCCGCGAACGCCTCGACGAGATCGGCGGCGCGCGCCGCGCCGCCATGACGCGCCGCCCACGCCTGCAGCCCGCGCGCGCCGCGGCGCAGCTCGGGTCGCGCCAGCGCGCGACCGACCGCCAGCCGGAGTCCGCGCGCGCCGGCGAGCCGTCGCGGCAGCCGCACGCCGACACCCGCCCAGGCGACGCGTGCGGCGTTCTCGTTCATGTCGCCGGCCGCCGGCACGATCACCACCCCGCAGCCGCTCGCAAGCGCTCGCGCCACCGTGCCGTGCCCGCCGTGGCAGACGACGAGCTCGCAGGCGGGCATCGTGCGCGCGTAGGACACCCAGTCCACGAGCCGGGTGTTCGCCGGCGCCGCGAGCGGCGCAGGACGGCGGTTGGTCGACGCGATCACACGCACCGGCAGCTCGCCGAGCCCCTCGAGCGCCGCGCGCAGCAGCGTCTGCCCGGGGTCCTGAGACGTCGACGGCGCGATCAGGACGAGCGCGTCGTCGCCGGGCGGCAGCTCGGCGTCGGGGGCGGGCGGCTCCCACAGCAGCGGCCCGACGACGTGCGTCCCCGCCGGCCAGGCGCGCGGATACTCGAGCTGCGGGAAGGTCGCGACGAGCACGAGCGCGGTGCTGATGCCGCCGTGCACGCGTTGCAGCGCGGGCAGGCCCAGGCGGCGCCTGGTCTCGTTGAGCTGGTTGCGCCCGAGCTCGAGGCCGTGGCGCAGCAGCGGGTCGGCGGCGCGCCACAGCGCTCGCCCGGCGCGGGTGCGCGGCAGCCGCGCGCCGCAGGAGTACGGGGCGCTGCCCGGCGGCATGCGCGGGTCGACGTGGGGGATCACGGTGGCGACCGGCACGCCCCGCAGCTCGCCCGCCAGCGCCGGCGCGAGCGTGAGGATGTCCGAGACGACCGCGTCGGGTGCGACGTCACGCACGAGCCCGACCGTCTCGCGGGTCGCCCGCTCGACGGCCTGGTAGGGCGTCAACGGCCGCTCGCGCGTCGGAAACACGTGGTACTCGGGGGCGGCCGCGAAGCGCATCCCCTCGCGCTCGACGTCCTCCTGCCAGCGCCGCCACGTCTGCAGCGTCACGGCGTGGCCGCGACGGGCGAGCTCGCGCCCCAGCGCGATGACCGGGAACGTGTGCCCCGGATCGCCGAAGGCGCCGAGCAGGATCCGGCGGGTCAGGAAGCGAGCTCCGCGATCAGCCGCAGCTGTTCGAGCCGGTCGTGCTTCGTGAACGCCAGCGGGCTGACGCCGAGGGTGCCGACGCCGGCGTCGCGATAGATCGCCAGGCGCTCGCGGACGTGCTCGCGCGGGCCGACGAGCGAGACCGCGTCGATCAGCTCGTCCGACAGCGCGGCCATCGCCTCGGCGCGCTTGCCGTCGAGGTAGAGATCCTGCACGGCGCGCGCCTCTTCCTCGAAGCCGTAGCGCTGCACGAGCGCGTTGTAGAAGTTCTTCTCGCGCGAGCCCATCCCGCCGACGTAGAGCGCAAGGAACGGGCGCATCGCGTCGCGTGCGGCGGCGACGTCGTCGTCGACGAAGACGTTGACCTGCGGCGCGATCTCGAAGCCGCCCAGCGAGCGGCCGCTGCGCGCCGCGCCCTCCTCGAGCAGCGGGCGCACCTGCGCGACGTGCTCGGGGGAGAAGAGCATCGGCATCCAGCCGTCGGCGATCTCGCCCGCCAGGCGCGTGTTGTTCGGCCCGATCGCGGCGAGATAGATCGGGATCTCGTCCTGGACCGGGGCGATCGTGAGCTTCAGCGCCTTGCCCGGCCCGTCGGGCAGCGGCAGCGTCAGCGTCTCGCCCTCGAAGACGAGGCGCTCGCGCGCCAGCGCCTTGCGCACGACCGCGACGTACTCGCGCGTGCGCTGGATCTGGCGGCCGAAGCGCTGTCCGTGCCAGCCCTCGGCGACCTGCGGTCCGGAGGAGCCGATACCGAGCAGCATCCGCCCGCCCGAGAGCTGGTCGATCGTCGCCGCGGTCATCGCGGTCATCGCCGGGCTGCGCGCCGGCATCTGGAAGATCGCCGAGCCGAGCTTGACCGTCGAGGTCAGGCCGGCCAGCCAGCCGAGGATCGTCGCGGCATCCGAGCCATAGGCCTCGGCCGCCCAGACGGAGTCATAGCCCAGGCGCTCGGCCTCCTGCACGATCTCGCGCTGGTCCTCCGAGGAGAGGCCCAGTCCCCAGTAACCGATGTGCACGCCGAGCTTCACGTTCGATGCAAGATCCTTTTCAGCCCAGGACTTCGGTTGCCCGGGGCGACGGCCTCGCATACGGTGGTCGCGCGCCCCGACGAACGGAGAGAGAACCCTATGACAACGCCTCGTGAACAAGCGGTCGCAGAACTTCGACGGTCAATCGACGTCCTGCCTGAACGCACTCGCAAGGCGATGCTCGTCGGCCTCCACAACAACACGGTCATCACCGGCGCCTTCAGCGCCGGCGGGGGCGCCTGCCCGATGCTCGCGGCGCACCGCGAGGGCGGGCGCACGAGCGCATGCTCCTTCCCCGAGGCGTGGGACACGTTCACCGGCGTCGCCGGGCGCCACATCGTCCGGCCCGCGACCGAGTACGAGGTCCTGATCCTGCGCCGCGAGATCGAGGCGAGCCTGCAGCCGGCGGGGCCGAGCGAGCTCGGCGAGGCGATCGAGGAGTACCGGGCAAGCGTCGAGGCGCGCCGCCGTGCCGAGCTGGCGGTCGAGCAGGAGGCGTCGACCGCGCAGGACGCGCCGGCCGCGCAGGAGGCGCCGGCCGAGACGCGCCGCCGCCGCCTTCGCATCACGGGCGGAGAGCGCATCGACCTCGGCGAGGCGATCGCCGAGCACAAGTCGACCGCGCGCAGCCGCCGCAGCCGTGAGGCCGAGTCGACCGGGCTGGACTGGCTCTTCGAGCAGACGCTCGTGCTGCCCGACGACTTCGAGCAGGAGCCGGCCGCCGAGGAGCCGGCCGAGCGCGCGTTCGACTTCGACGCCGCCGAGAACGAGCTGCTTGGGCGGTAGCGGTTGCGGGGCGACCGCCGTCCACCGGCCGCCGCTCACCCGAGGTCCAGCGCTCCGCCGGTCGGCGACCGGAAGACGATCTCCGGGACGACGCAGCCCGGGCTCAGCGAGAGCAGCATCCGCACCGAGGCGACGATGTCCGACGTCTGGATCATCGCCTCGGGCGGCACCCGCCCCTTGACGAAGTCCGTCATCGGCGTGTCGACCCACGCCGGGCAGAGCGCGGTGGACTTGATGCCCAGCCCGCCGAGCTCGGCGTTCATCGCCTCCGTGAAGCCGATGACGCCGGACTTCGTCGCGGAGTAGACGCTCAGCCAGGGCTGTCCCTGCTTGCCGGCGATCGACGCCGTGTTGACGACGAGCGCGTTGCCGTGCTCGGCGCCCGCCGGCGGCAGCAACGCCCGCGCCACCCCGGAGAAGATCGGGAGAGAGGGCAGGGTGGTCGTGATGAGGAGGTCGGTACGCGTCGGGCTGATCACACCCAAACGAGCGCCGCACCCCACGCCCCCGTTGTAGATAGG
>JAHWJE010000232.1 GCA_019348575.1 Actinomycetota bacterium
CATCGCGACAGGCGCACGCGTAGGCCTCCAGCGCAGCGCGGTACGCGTCGCAGGCCGCCGTCTTCAGCGCGTTGGCGCCCGTTCCGAGCGTCACCGCGCTCAGATCGCCGGCAAGCTCGCCCCGCGGCGTGGCGGCTAGCAGCTCGGCGCAGCGCTCGAGACGGTCGCGCGCCGCGCTGACGGTGCTGCCGGCGCCCGCGCCGGCGAGCTCGGCGGCGGCCGCGGCGCACGCGACCTCCAGCGGGGCGCGCAGGACGTGCGGGTCGGCAAGCCCCTGCGGCCGCGGCAGGCTCGGGCGCGTGTGGCCCGCGCTGCGCAGCGCGTCGTGCGCCTTCGTGATCGCGGGGCGCAGGCGGTCGGCGTCGTAGGCGGCGACGAGATCCAGTGCCGTGGCGCCGTGCGCGCCGCCGAGCAGCCGCGCGAGCGCGTCCTCCCAGGCCCGGTCGAGCAGCGGCCGCGCGGCGGCCTCGTCGAGCACTGTGAACGCCGGGTCCAGCCCGGCGGCCACGGCGTGCGCGCGCAGCACGCGGGTGCAGAAGCCGTGGATCGTCGAGACCCACGCCGTCTCCGTCTCGCGCGCCAGGTCGCGGCGGCCGAGCTCGACGAAGCGCTGGCGCACCCGCGCGCGCAGCTCGCCGGCAGCGCGCTCGGTGAAGGTGATCGCGAGGATCCGCGCGGGCCGCACGCCGTCCTCGAGCACCGAGCGCACGAAGCGCTCGACGAGCACCGAGGTCTTGCCGCTGCCGGCGTTGGCCTCCAGCAGCAGCGAGCCCTCGCGGCGGCGGACCGCCTCGGACTGCTCGGCGGTGAACGCGCGCCCGCCGGGGCCGAGCAGCGGGGACGTGCTCACGCTCACGCGGCCTCGCAACGGCAGATCGTCGGGTACTTGCAGCCCTTGTCGTCGTAGGTGCAGGTCTGCGGCCGCGGCGCGAGCGCGCCTGCGCGCAGCTCGGTGAGGGCGGCGAGCACGTCCTCGAGCACGCCGTCGACGATCGCCTCGAAGTCGTCGCGCGCGCGGCGGTCGGTCCTGACCGCCTTCAGGCCGGGATCGGCGTCGTCGAGCAGCAGCCCGCGCGCGCGCTGGTCGCGGCCGCCGATCGGCTGGTAGAGGCCGCCGATCGGCTGCAGGCCGAGCACGTCGCGCGCGGCCAGCATGTAGAGCGCGACCTGGTACTTGCGCTTCGCGCGCCAGTTCGCCGACTCGACGGTCATCCGCCCCTTGTAGTCGTAGACGAGCGCGCTGCCGTCGGCGCCCTTGTCGATGCGGTCGATGCGCCCGCGCAGCCGCACGCCGCCGGGCAGCTCGAGCGGCGCAAGCTCGTCCTCCGGGCCGCCGAAGTCGATCTCCAGCGCCGCGGGCACGAGCTCCGAGCCGCAGCTCGCGGCGTGGTCGAGGTAGCGCAGCACGTCGGCCCGCAGCCGGTGCTCCATCGCTCGCTGCCGGCTGGGGTCGCGCGACATGACGAACTGCTCGGTGCCCTCGACGCGCTTCATCGCGGCGACCGCGAGCTCGCGGGCTGCAGGAAGCGTCGTGGCGTCGAGGCGCCCGCCACCGGTCGCGTCGATCAGCCCGCGCATGACCGCCTCGAGCACCGTGTGGGTCAGCGCGCCGCGCAGCATCGCCTCCGGGTCGGGCGTCAGGCCCTCGGGCGCGAGCATCCGCTCGACGAACCACCGCACCGGGCAGCTCGCCCACAGCTCGATCCCCGACGCCGACCAGGCCGGCCGGTCGCGCATCTGCGCGACGAGCGCCTCGTCGCGCAGCGCCGCCAGCGGCGCCTCGCGCCGGCGCGGCCCGCGGACCGCCTCGCCGCGCAGGCGCTCGCGCTCGCTCGGCGCGGCGCCGTCGGGCCAGCCGACCTCGCCGAGCGTGCGCGTGCGGGTGCGCTCGGTGAGCTGCGCGCCGAAGAGGTCGCAGACATCGGACACGAAGAACGAGCGCACCGCCTGCTCGCCGTCGTCGCCGGCCTCGTGCCATGACAGGTAGAGGCGCTCCTCGGGCCGCGAGACCGTCGCGTAGAAGAGATAGCGCTCGGCGCCGAGCTCGTCGCGGCGGCGCAGCCGCAGCCCGGAGGCCGCGGCGATCTGCTCGCGCTCGGTGTCGGCGAAGAAGGGCTCGGTGCGAGGCGACGCGGGAAAGACCCCTTCCTGCAGCCCGCAGGCGAACAGGATCCGCACGCGGCGCGCGCGCAGCGCCAGCGGCTCGGCGACGGTGATGAGGCCGGGGCCGGGGCGCGTTCCGACGTAGACGTCGAGGTCGTGCAGCAGCGCCGCGAGCTCGTCGGGCTCGGGCGCGAGCGCGCGATCGGCGCGCGCCAGCGCCGCGAGCTGCTCGAGCGCCTGGCGCCCTGCGCGCAGGCGCGCGCGTCCTCGAGCTCCGGACCGGCAAGCACGTGCGCCGCGCCGCGGTACGGCGCCCCGAACAGCCGCTCGAGGCGGTTCTCGAGCTCGCGCACGAGCCGCGCGCCGGAGAGCCCGGCGAGCCGGTCGAGCTCGCCGAGCGGCCAGGCGATCTCCTCCCACGCCGCACGCGCCACGGCCGCGCTCGCCGGCCCGCCCCGGCGGGCCCTGGCCTCGAGCCGGTCGACGAGCCCTTGCTCGCGCACGCGCCCCGGCGTGCGCAGGTAGGCGATCAGGTCGTCCGCGCGCGCAGCCGGCCCGGCGCAGCGCGCAAGCCCGACGAGGCCGCGCCCGAGCGGCGTATGGCCGAACGCAACCTTGCGCTCGAGCGCCACGCGCAGGCCGAAGGCGCCGAAGACCTCCCCCAGCAGCGCGGCGTGCTCGCCGGGCCTGCGCAGCACGACCGCGATCTCCTCCGGCGCGACGCCCTCCTCGCGCACCAGCCGCGCGGCCTCGGCCGCCACGAGCTCGAGCTCCGCCCGCTCGCCGCCGCCCTGCAGGAGCGTGATCGCCGCGCCGGGATCGACCGGGTCGGGATCGAACAGCTGCGTCTCGTCGAGCTCGAAGAGGCCGCGCTCGAGGTGATGCAGGGCCGTTCGCGAAGCCGGCGCGTAGTGCTCTGCGCGGGGCTCGAGCGCGACGTGCGCGACGTCCTCGCGGTACAGCTCGGCGAACGCCGTCGCGCGGCCCGCGAAGGCCATGCGGCCCGGCTCGTAGGAGAGCGACAGCGTGACCTGAGCGCCGGTCGCGGCGATCGTCTCGACGGCGTCGCGCTGCAGCGGCTGCAGGTCGTCGAAGCCGTAGAAGAAGACCGGGGTGTCGCCCCAGGCGGCAGGGTTCTCGCGCAGGGCGTCGAGCGCCGCCGCCTCGTAGAGGCGCGCGTCGAGCCGGCCCAGCCGCTCGAGCGTGCGCCGGTAGCCGGCGTACAGGCCGCTGACCTCCTCGGCGTAGCGCAGCCGCCGCGGCTCGCCGGCGGCCCATGCCCGCAGCGCCTGCGTCAGCCGCTGCGGCGTGACGCGCAGCTCCTCGAGCTCGTCGAACAGCGCCAGCAGCTCCGTCGTGAACCCGCGCGTGCGCGCCGAGCGCGCCAGCGCCTGCAGGGGCGCCGCCTTCACCGCGCTCGCGGCGATGCGCTCGCGCGCGAGCGTCCCGAGCGGGCGCGCGCGCAGCCCGCCGCGGCGCGCGCACTCCTCGATCAGCCAGGCGAAGCGCACGACCTGCGCGCCGAACACGACGCCGCTCGTGGCGAGCTCGGCGCGGTAGCGCTCGACGTCCTGCAGGCGCGGCACGACCAGGATCGGGCCGGCGCCGCGGCGCAGCGCGGCGCGGTAGCCGTCGAGGACGACCTTCGCCTTCTCGGCGTTGGCGGGACCGGTGACGAGCTTCAGCGGCACGTCTGTATGGTCGCGCGTCGGGCCGACGGTCTGACGGATCGCCGGCGAGAGCTCCGCGGTCGATGCGCGCGACAGCGCCCTCAGGCCGGCGGCAGCGCGCCCATCCGCGCCGCCTCGCGCGCCACCCGCCGCGCGTCGCCGAAGGAGTCTCTCGATCCCAGCACCACGATCCCGATCCGCCGCTCGCCGCGCTGCACGATCGCGACGAGGCAGTACCCGGCGGGCGTCGTGTAG
>JAHWJE010000233.1 GCA_019348575.1 Actinomycetota bacterium
CAGCCGCGACCACGCACCACTGCGCGGTAGGAGGCTCAGAAGCGCCAGGCCGGGCGGCTTGCCGGCGCTGGAAGATAGGCGCAGAACGCCCCGGTCCTGACCACCTCGGTGAGGTGTCCGGCGAGCGCGGGCGAATTGTCCTCGATGCGCGCGATCGAGCTTCGGATCGACCTCGTGACATTCACGCGCGCACGCTCGCCGGGAGACCCCAGCTCGCGATCGCGCCCGCCGAGGCCGACCGCGGCCGCGAGCTCGCGCTTGAGCGCGTCCAGCTCTTGGTCGAGCAGCGCCCTCCGCTCGGGATCGTTGAAGGCACGCGCCTGCTCGAGCTCCGCCTCGAGCTCTGCGAGGCGCAGCCGGTAGGCCGTCTTCGCCTGCGCGTCGAGCACCGCGCCTGCCCCACCGAGCCGCGAGACCCGCATGCCGTCCTGTGCCATCTGCGCCGGGGTGATGGTGGTCGCGGGCTCGTCACGCGCTCGCCCGCAGCTGGCGGCGACCAGGTCGAGGGCGTGCAGCTCGACCCCCGGGTGCGCCAGCAGCTGCGCGAGATACCGCAGCCCCTTGCCGTCCTTCATACGGAAGACGTCGCCTGCGTAGGCGATCGTCCAGTACTCACCCTCGTGGCGGAACAGGGACTCGGGCTGCGCCGGTTGCTGCACCCTCGCCTTGTCGCTCAGCACCCGCTCCAGCACCCCGTTGATCCCGCGCTCTGTGCAGATCGCCTCGGCCTCACGCAGGAGCTCGAGGGCCCGCTGGCGATCGCCCGGCCCGGCCCGCGCGAGCAGCATCCGCGCGTGCTCGGAGAGGTTGAGCGCGACGAAGGTGGGCGCTCTCATGCTCCTGCAAAGCGCGAGGCCCGCCTCGAAATGGCGCTCGGCATCCTCCCAGCGGCTCATCGTCGCAGCCAGCATGCCGAGCCTGATGGCCACCGGCCCGCAAGACTGATCGGCGATCGTGCTGACGTTGCGATCGGCGAACGGCGCCAGCAGGTCGTAGAGCCGACGCGCGCGCACGGCATCGCCGACCAGCGCGCACGCGTGGGCCAGCGCGGCGATGCGCGTGATCCACAACCCGTCGCGGGGGAAGTCGGCGAGGTCACCGCTCGTCTGCCGCTCGAGCTCGGCCCGAGCCTCCTCTTCGCGCCCGAGCTCGCTGTAGAGCAGCGGGAGCCGCCAGGGCTGGATCCAGGGGTAGCGTCGCGTGAAGTCGAGCGCCGCCTGCTCGACCTCCGCCAGGCGACCCTGCCCGAAGCGCATCGCGAAGATCTGGGCGGCCTCGTACACCACCGTCGCGATCTCCTGGCCACTCGCCGCCCTGCCGATCGCGAGGGCCTCCTCTGCCAGACGCTCCGCCTCTTCGAAGCGCGCGTCGAGGATCGCTCGCATCGCCCGCAGGCAGGTCGTCCGCCAGCCATACACGGGCTGACGAAGCGCGCCGGCGAGCGCGATCATCGCCTCGAGCTCCCGGTCCACCAGCTCGACGTCGCAACGCTCGAGCAGGCAGCTCAGGCGGACGTGATGACCGTGAAAGCGCATCTCCCTGTCGCCGGCCTCGCTCGCCACCTTCACCATCTCCGTCGCGTTGAGCAGTCGCTCGTCCAGCGAGTCCGGACCGTAGGCGGCCCAGTGACGGCTGTAGAGCGCGACCAGCAGCGCGCCGCGATCGCCGAGGCGTCTGGCCATGTCGACCGCGTCCCTGCTGAGCGCGATGCGGCGATCGAGCTCGTCGGAGTAGTACAGCTCGACGGCGAGCCGGCCCAGAAGTCGAACGCGAAGCACGCTGTCGCCGTCGTCCAACGCGGCCAGTGCCTCCTCGAGCAAGGCGATGATCGTCTCGTCGGCGCGCACGACGTGCAGGAACCCACCGAGCCCTCTCGCGTACCCGACCGCCGCAGCGGCGAGCAGTTCGGGCGCGCGCAGCCGGCGGGCGATCGCCGCCGCCTCCTGAAAGGTCCGCTGCGCCGCGCCGCTGTCGCCCGTCCGCGACCGCGACTCCGCCAGGCGCAGCAGCAGCTCGCAGCGGCGACGGTCATCGGAGACCCCGGCCAGCTGCATCGAGCAAAGTGACCGCTCGTAGTGGCCGCAGGCTTCCTCGTAGGCCAGCATCTCGGTCGCACGATCCCCCGCGCGGGCCGACAGCTCGAGGGCCTTCGCCGCCCCGCCGACGGCGGCCGCCTCGAAGAAGTGATGGGCCAGCTCAGCCAGATGGGCGTCTGACTGCTGACCGTGGATGTGTTCGAGCGCTTCGCCCACGTCGCGGTGAAGCTGCGCACGGCGGGCCGCCGGCAACCCGTCATACAGCGTCTCGCGCACGAGCGCGTGCAGGAAGCTGTAGCGACCCAGGGCCCGGAACGCCTCGTCGATGAGCTGCGCGTCAACTGCTTCATCGAGGGCCTCGAGCACCTCGTTACCGGAGCAGCCCACGATCTGCGTGACGAGGCGCGCATCGAAGTCGCGACCGACCACCGCTGCCACGTCGAGTACGTGGCGGGCTTGCCGGGAGACACGGCCCAGGCGTTGTTCGATCGCCAGCCTCACCCCATCCGGAATGCCGAGCGCCTCGCCGCGCAACACGGCAGCTTCGAGCCGGCCCTCGGCACGAAGCAGACGGACGACCTCGTCGACGAAGAACGGGTTTCCGTCGGTGGCCTGGTGAACGGCGCGCGCCAGGGATGGATCGGGCGAGTGCGCACCGCTGCGCTCGATCAGCGCCAGGACATCTTCCTCGCTGAGACCACGCAGCGGGACGCGCCTCGCGTCGCGCGCCAGCTCACCGAGCAGCGCACCGATCTCCCGGTCATGCCGCGGCTCGGCGTCGCGGTAGCTGCCGATGACGAGCAGCCGTGACTCGCGCAGGTCGCGCGCGAGGAAGCGCAGGAGCAGCAGCGACGCCGCGTCGGCCGCATGCAGATCGTCGAGTACCAGCGTCAGCGGCGCGTGCCGGGCGGCGCCGCGCAAGAACGTGCTCATCGCATCAAACAGCGCAAAGCGCAGGTGCTCGGGCCCGAGACGCGGGATCGCGGGAAGCTCGGAGATGATCTCGCGCAGCTCGGGCGCGATCTGAGCGATGAAGGCGGCGCCGTCGCCGAGCTCTTCTCGCAGTGCCTGCGGATCGCGGTGGCGAAGGTACGAGCGAACCACCTGCACCCACGGCCAGTAGGCCGGCGCACCGCCCCCCTGCCACGAGCGACCCCAGAGCACCAGCGCCCCGCCTGCCTGGACCTCGGCGGAGAACTCGTCAGCGAGTCGCGTCTTGCCGATCCCGGGCTCGCCGACCAGGAGGAACAGCCCGCCACGGCCGACGACGGCGTCCGCCAGACCCGCCCTCAGCTCAGCGAACTCCCGATGCCTTCCGACGAAGGTTGCGGAAGGCGCCCAGCGGACCTCGTGCGGCAGTGCGCTCACAGCGTCGCGCAGCCGCCGCCGTTCGCGGGGGCGCCATCGTCGTGTATCGCGTCGCGGGGACGATTGCCGTCCAAGTCCACGATCAGCGCTCGCCCGTGAACGAACGATATCCCCGCAAGCGCCGCGACCGTCACCTCTCGATCACGTTGCCGCCACGGACTGCCACTCGTTTGTGCTCCGTCGGCGCAGCGGGGGTGCAAGCCCACCGTGCCACCCTCGCATCCGGCGCGGTAGGCGGTCAAGCGCTCTCCCGAGGAAGGCGCGAGCTTTGCGCGCCGACGCAGCCGTGTGACGCCCGTGACCTGCGGGTACGCGCCCGGCGGCCCGACAGCAAGCACGAGGAGATGCCATGGCACCGCAGTCCGTCCAGGAGATCATGACCCACGATCCGGTGACCGTCGAGACGTCCGGCTCGCTCGTCGACGTCGCCACGGCGATGCGCGATCACGACACGGGAGCGGTGATCGCGACGGATACCGGCAAGGTGCGCGGCATCGTCACCGACCGCGACATCGTCGTCCGCGCGATCGCCGACGGCCGCAACCCCGCCGACGTCCGCGTCGAGGAGATCTGCAGCGAGCAGCTCGTCACGCTCAACCCCCAGGACCGTCTCGAGGCGGC
>JAHWJE010000234.1 GCA_019348575.1 Actinomycetota bacterium
CGCGGGATCGCGTGCGCCTCGCAGAGGTCGCGCATGAGCGCCTCCAGCTTGGAGCGGGTGAGCGGCGGCTCGTCGTGCAGCGCGGAGACGATCCTGGCGAGGGTCGTGGCGCCGGCCCGTGTCGCGTTCGCGGCGATGACCGCGTTCACGGCGTGCAGGTCGAACAGCCGCAGCAGCAGCGACTGCTCGACCGCGCGCTGCAGCGGGCCTGGCGCGAGCATCGCGGCGAGATCCAGCAGCGTCCGGGCGACCGAGGTCACCGGGATCGCGTCGCGTCTGCGGACGTCTGCCGCCGTGAGGGCGCGCGAGCGATGCACGACGATCAGGCCGCGGTGTCGATGGCCCGCGCTCGTCGGCACCGTCACGTGGATCCGCGCTGCGCTGCTCGGCCGCAGGCCCCAGAGCGCGGCGGCGTTGACGTGGGTGAGGAGTGCTCCATCGCCGAGCGCCAGCACCGCCGCCAGCCAATGTCCCTCCCGCGTCCGACCCCCTAGAGCCGCGTCGGCGCCCGCGCTCGCGCCCGCGGCGGCGTCTGGCAGGCCTCGCAGGCGTACGTCCCGCGCCCGGCGGCCACGAACTTGCGCACCGCCGTCCCGCAGACGGTGCACGGCTCGCCCTCGCGGGCGTGGACGAGGAACTCGTCCTGGAAGGCCCCCTTCACCCCGTCGGGGTGCCGGAAGTCGTCGATCGACGCCCCGCCCGCGCCGAGCCCGGCCTCCAGCGAGGCCACGACCGCATCGCGCAGGGCGGCGACCTGCCCGCGCTTCAACGCGCCCGCTGAGCGCAGTGGGTGGATCCGCGCCCGAAACAGCGCCTCGTTGGCGTAGATGTTCCCGACCCCCGCCACGCGCCGCTGATCGAGCAGCAGCGCCTTGATCGGGGTGCGGCGCTTGCGCGTCTGCAGATACAGGTGCTCCGTCGTGAACTCCGGGCCCAGCGGCTCGACACCGAGCCTGTCGTCGAGGAACTCCTCCAGCGAGTCGCCGCCCAGTGCGAGCTCGCCCGTCCCGAAGCGGCGCGGATCGCAGAACGACAGCACATGCCCGTCGTCGAGCTCGAGCCGCACGCGCACGTACTGCGCGTCGGGGGAAGCGTCGTAGAGCAGCGTGCCCGTCATGCGCAGGTGCATGAGCAGGTACACCTCGTCGTCGGCTTCCCAGATGAGGTACTTCCCGCGCCGCGACAACCGTTCGACGACCCGTCCCTCGAGCGCGTCGCGCAGCTCAGACGGCGCCATCGGCGAGCACCACTTCGAGTCGCGCACCTCGAGCGAGCGCAGCGTGCGCCCCTCGACGAGCGGCGCGAGCCGGCGGCGGATCGTCTCGACCTCGGGCAGCTCGGGCATCGTCCGTCGAGCGTAGTTGTTGCTCTCTGCCGCGTCGCAGTCGCTGCCAGAAACGGCGCGCCGGAAAGCCCCCGTGCCTCACGATCGGCTCGCGGCGCGGAGCTTCAGCGAGCGGGTCATCGGGGCGAACGTCTGCTCGTCGACGCGGGGAAACACCTTCGGCGGCGCGAAGGCGTCCATCACGACCTCGGCGCCGTGCCCGTAGGCGTGCAGCGAGCGCAGCGAGCGCTGGACACGCGGGTTGGTGAGGTTCGCGCCGACGCCGACGACCTCGACCGCGCGGATCCCGGGCTTGATGACCAGGCGCGTCGACGTGAGCTTGAACGTCGGGTCGCGGCTCTCGATCTGGGCGACGAGCGCGTCGCGCGCCGCGTTGAGCTGCGCGCGCGTCTCGGGCAGCGGCTCGGTCCGCGGGTAGCGCCAGATCGCGACCTGCGCGCTGCCGATGGCGACCGTCGCGACGCGCGCGCCCTCGCCGGGCACGACGCGCCAGTTCGTCGGTGCGCGGAAGCGCACGCCCTGCTCCTCGAAGAACACGTCGCGAAACGCCTTCGGCGCGGGGACGAGGCTGAGGTCGGGAACCGGCGTGCGGTCGTTGCCGCAGCCGGCCAGCAGCGCCGACAGCGAGACGAGCGCGAGCGCGATGCGGGGGGTGCGGCGCACCCCGGCATTCTGTCAGGGCGCCGGCGAGGAGCCCGCACCCGCCCGCGGGTGCGCGCGGAAGTAGACGTCCTTCAGCCGATCGGCCGAGAGGTGCGTGTAGATCTGCGTCGTCGCGACGTCGGCGTGGCCGAGCATCTCCTGCAGCGAGCGCAGGTCACAGCCACCGGCCAGCAGATGCGTCGCGAAGGTGTGGCGCAGCGTGTGCGGGCTCATCCGCCCCGCCAGCCCCGCGCTGGCCGCATGGCGCTGGACGATCTTGTAGAGCCCCTGCCGCGTGAGGCCGCCGCCGCGATGGTTGACGAACAGGTGGCGCTCCTCGCGCAGGCCGACGAGCCTCGGGCGCCCATGCTCGAGGTAGGTCCGTGCGGCGACGATCGCCTGGCGGCCGACGGGGATCAGCCGCTCCTTGGAGCCCTTGCCGCGTGCGCGCACGACGCCGGCGCGCAGGTCGACGCTCGCGACCGTCAGGTCGACGGCCTCGCTGGCGCGCAGGCCGCAGGCGTACATGAGCTCGAGCAGCGCGCGGTCGCGCAGCGCGGCCGGCGCGGTCCCGCGCGGCGCGGCGAGCAGCGCTGCGACCTCGTCGCGGCTGAGTACCTGTGGCAGCTTCTGGCTCTTACGCGGCGAGCGGAGGTCCGCCGTCGGGTCGTGCGAGATGATCTCCTCACGGCGCAGGTGGCGGTAGAACGAGCGCAGGCAGGCGGTCTTTCGCTGGATCGTCGCGGGCGCGACGGGCGGGCGCTGCGGTCCGCCGGCGGCCAGCTCGGCGAGGAAGCGCGCGAGCTCGGCGTGCCCGAGCGTCGTCGCGTCGAGGCGGTCGCGCGTGAGGAAGTGCCCGAACTGCAGCAGGTCTGAGCGGTAGGCCTCGAGCGTGTTGCGCGACAGGCCGCGCTCGAACTCCAGGTAGGCGAGGAAGTCGAGCACGTGGTGCTCGAACGGGCGCGTGAGCGGATCGCTGCGGACGACGGCCATCTGCCGGTCCTTCGCCGCGCGCCGCCGCGTCCATTCCGGTGCAAGGCTCCGTGCGCCCGTCGCTCAGACGACGTTGCGAAGCCACTGCAGCCCGATGAGCGTCTTGGCGTCGTTGGTCGCGGCAAGTGCGGCGTCGAGATCGGCCAGCGGCCAGCGCACGATCTCGATCCGTTCCGAGGGGTCGCGCTCGGCGTCGTCGCACGCACGCAGGCCGGTGGCGGCGAAGACGTGGACGAGCTCGTCGGAGTAGCCGCTGGAGGGGTAGTAGCACTCGACCTGCACCCAGTGCTCGGCCGCTTGGCCGATCTCCTCGGCGAGCTCGCGCTGGGCCGTCTGCAGCGGCGATTCGCCGTCGACGTCGAGCTTTCCCGCGGGCAGCTCGAGCGTGGTCTGCAGGATCGCCTCGCGCGGCTGGCGCACGAGCCACACGTGCTCGTCGTCGTAGGCGACGACCGCGGCAGCGTCCATGCGGCGAACGATCTCGCGCTGCACCTCCTCGCCGTCGGCATGGCGGAAGCGCTCGACGCGCACGGAGAACTGGCTGCCCTCGTACGGGGTCTCGCCGCCGAGCGGCTCGATCGTCGGGTCGCGGCTCATGTCATCCGTGCCAGTGCGGTGCCCGCCGCAAGCGCGGCGGAGAAGAACAGTGTGTCCTCGCGGCCCATCGAGCGCGTCGGCAGGCCGCTTGCGCCATACCCGTCGAGGTCGACCTCGAACGCGCGCCAGTCGTGGCGGTCGTCGGCGGGCTGCTCGCCTTCGGGGATCGCGACGACGACGGGCGCGAGACGATCGCCCACGCCTTCGGCCGCGACGCCGCCGACGTCGAGCGCCTATGGCGCACGCACCTCGATCGCGTCACCGGTCGCGAGCCCGACGAGCGGCTGTGGTGAGGTGTCCACAGCTCGACGAAGGCACTCTAACCTTGGCGCATGTGTCGCAACATCCGCACCCTCCACAACTTCTCCCCGCCCGCAACGGACCAGGAGGTCCGAGCCGCCGCGCTGCAGTACGTGCGCAAGGTCAGCGGCTCCTCCAAG
>JAHWJE010000235.1 GCA_019348575.1 Actinomycetota bacterium
CCGCTCGGGTGGCCGCACGCAGGCGCGTCGCCGAGCGCGCCGGTGATGCACGTATCCTGGTTCGAGGCGGACGCTTTCGCGCGCAGCGCCGGTGCGCGGCTGCCGAGCGAGGCCGAATGGGAGATCGCCGCCGCCAGTGTCGGGCTCGAGGGTCGCGGCGCGGTCTGGGAGTGGACGGCGAGCGCTTTTGCGCCGTATCCGGGTTTCCGCGCTCACCCGTACCGCGAGTACTCGGAGGTCTTCTACGGGCGCGGCTATCGCGTGCTGCGCGGCGGGTCCTGGGCGACGCCGCGCCGGGTGGCGACCACGACCTTTCGTAATTGGGACCTGCCTCAGCGACGGCAGATCTTCGCCGGCGGCATCGGGGGCTTCGCGGCTGCGATCCTCACCAGCTCTGGTGTTCGCGCTGCCGCCGGAGCTGCGCCGGGACCTGCGGGCCGCGGGCATCGCCGAGGCCTAGCGTCGGCCTGTCACCCAGCGGACCAGGGCGACGACCAGCGCGCCCAGCGTCGCCCCCACGAGCACCGGCGCGCCGTTGACGAGCGCGTTCGCCAGGTCGAGCGCTTGCCGGACGGGGAAAGGCCCGGTGGCGGAGGCGGGCGCGACGGCCCCGCTGATCAGCGCGAGCGCGACGTAGACCAGCGGCGGCATGACGACGGCCGAGAGGACGATGCTCGAGTTCGGCCAGCAGGACCAGGTGCGCCAGTTCCGCCAGTTGTTCGAGAACCAGATGACCGAGCGGCTGACCGACATGATCGAGCGGCTGACGGGCCGCAAGGTGCTCACCTACCAGTCCCAGGTGCTCTTCGAGCCCGACATCGTGGTCGAGGTCTTCGTCTTCGACTCGCGCGCCGCCGAGGAGGAGCGCGCGGCGACCGCCGACAGCCAGACGCAGGACAACGCGATCGGCGAGGCGACCGACGAGGACGCCCTCGACGCGCCTTCCGCCGGCGGCCCCGATGGCTGAGTCTCAGCCGGCGCCATCCGCGGGCGCTCGCCTCCGGCCGTAGTCACGGGCCTGCAGCGCCGCGACGACCGCGCGGCGCTCGTCCTGCGCGAGCGCCCATGCGCCACCCGTCCAAGTTCACCAGACCGCGCGGCGCATGGCGACGCCTGCGCCTATGATCGGCGGCGGTGGAGGAAATCGACGAGCTGTTCGCCGAGCTGCGTCCGCTGCTGGCGCGTCACGCGGCGTCGCTCGTGGTGATCCGCGACGAGCCCGGCGACCTCCAGCTCGAGACGGCGCGCAGCGGCCCCAGCGGCACGCGCATGTGGTTCGGCGCCGTGCAGACCCGCGCGAACCACGTGAGCGTCCACGTGATGCCGATGCTGAGCCACCCCGACCTGCTCGCCGGCGCCAGCGACGAGCTGCGCAAGCTGATGCAGGGTCGCAGCTGCTTCAACTTCACCCCGAAGAACGCGTCGGCCGAGCTGCTGGGCGAGCTTGGCCGGCTCGTCGACCTCGGCCTCGAGCGCTACCGCGCCGACGGCCTGGTGTAGCTCCCAGGTCCCGTCGCGCGGCACCCGGCTGTTGTGAGGCGGGGGGGTCGACATCCATCGGCGGGGGTAGGCCGGGCGGCGTGCGACGTGTCATGGTCTGGAGCGCGAAGGGCTCGCGAGAGCGCCTGCTCCAGGCCGCCGAGCGCCACGGCGCGGAGGGGACGCTCGCATCGACCGCTCACACCGGCCGGCGCGAGGGCGAGGTCGACGTGGTGGTCGCGCACCTTCCCAACCGCGCGGTGGACGGCTTCGTCGACGAGCTCACGCGCGATCTCGACGAGCTGCACGTCTCGATGTTCCCGCAAGGCGTCCTCGCGCTGCACCCTCCTGCCGCGGAGGCACCTGACGAGGTCGTCGACGTCGCCACGCGCAGCCCGCTCGAGATCGTCCTGTCGAGCCTGCAGAGCGTCGGCTCGCTGTGGAGCTTCCTCACGTACGCCGCCACGGCGGGGGCGATCGTGTTCGCGGCCTTCTACACGAACACGGTGTTCCTGCTCGTCGGAGCGATGCTGATCTCGCCGATGGCCGAGCCGGCGATGAACGCCGCGATCTCGACCGCGCGCGGCGCGGGGCGCCAGCTGGTGCGCAGCATCGGGCGCTATCTGGCGGCGATCGCGACGGGCGCGGGCGCCGCCGCCGTGCTGACGATCCTGTACGGCGTCGACGAGCCGACCGCGCTCATGGCCGACATCTCCTCGCCGTCGCTGGCGGCGGTCCTGCTGCCGCTGACCGCCGGCGTCGCCGGCGCCGTCAACCTCATCTCCTCGGAGCGCAGCAGCCTCGTGTCGGGCGCCGGGCCGGGGCTTTTGATCGCGGCGTCGCTGGCGCCGCCGATGGGGCTGGTGGGCATGGCGCTCGTGCTCGGCGAGCCGGGGCTGCTGGGGGCGGCCTTCTTCCTGCTCGCCCTGCAGCTGGTCGGCATCAACGCCGCCGCCGCGGTCGTCTTCCGGCTGGCCGGCGTGCGCTCGACCGGGATGCGCTATGCCCGCGGCCGGCCTGCGGTGCAGCGCGCGGCGTGGGCGATCTCGCTGGCCGCGCTCGCCGCGCTGCTCGTCGTCCAGCTCGCGGGATCGCCGAACCTCCGCCGCGAGACGCTCGAGCGCGAGGCCGAGTCGGCGGCGCGCGACGCACTGCGGGCGATGCCGGGCGTGCGCCCGGTGGCCGTCGAGGCGCGGTACGCGCGGGAGGACCTCGCCGGCCAGCGCACGCTCGTCGTGACCGGCTTCGCTCAGCGCACCGACCGCGCGCAGCAGGACGTCTCCGCCCTCGAGGACGCGGTCGCGAGGGAGGTCGGCGGCGCGATCGACCGCGCCCTGCCGGAGACGGCCGCGCTCGTCGACATCGCCGTAGCCGCTCGGTAGGCCGGGGCCCGCGTGTCCTGCACGGGTTTCGGCCGCCCGGGCTGTGCAGTCGCGAACGGCAACTCGGGCCGAAACCGCTGGTGTAGTACTAGCTGTCCGCGTTCGCCTGTCGTCGAACGACAGGCGCGGGTGGCGGAGGGTCCCACAGAGTGCTCCGCGGGCAGCGCCCGATCGCGTCGGCGGAAAACAACCCCAAGGAGATCGTCATGCACTCTGATCGCCGCGGCCGTGGCGGCCGTCTTCTACAACTTCCACCCGAAGATGGTCAGGCGCGCCATCCCGGACGCTTGGACGTACGCGTCACCTGACGCGCTGCTCGACGCGCGCCTTACTGCACTCGACGCCGCGCTCCGCCGAGTAGTGGGCGAGGACACGGTGCGATCGCCTGCAGTCGTTCGGGCGGCGTCTCTTGCTTCTGCAGCGGTCTCGGAGTGCGACATGGCGGGGCGGCCCATGGGCGCGGCCAACCAAGCGATCCCCGCGCCGGACGAGCCGAACACGATCGCCGAAGCGGACATGAGCGAGGAGGCGCCCTCGCTGGAGAAGCAGGACCAGCCGCGCCCGCGCGGCCCGCTGAGCGGCAACGGCGAGGTGCCCGACGACCCGGCGCTGCGGGCGCAGGCTGCGGCGCTGGTCCTGGACGCCCGGCGCACCATCGGCTGACGGCGCCGGGCTACCGCCGGCGGGCCGCGACCACCGTCGCCGTGCCGACCGTGACCACCAGCGCCGCAGCCAGCGCCGCCGCGCCGACCGGCACCTGGGCGAGGAGGAGCACGGCGAAGGCGGGCGACCCGGCGCACGCCAGCGCGCCGACCGCAAGGAGCGCGAGCCCGGCCAGGGGTCGGGCTGGCAGACCGGATGCGGTGACCCGGCCGTCGGGGTCCACGCCCGCGGCCGTGGTCCGGGGGACACGTTCTCACTGCCCTATTTCAGGGTCGGCGACATGGCGGCGGCACTCGCGCGGGTCGCAGCGCTCGGAGGCAGCGTGGTCCACCCCGGCGAAGCGTGGGCGGTATGCAGGGATTCGGAGGGAAATCCCTTCGGGCTGGCGCGGGAAGCCGCCGGCGGTGATTGAGTCGCTCGAAGTCCGGTCGGGTCCACCGGCATCGCCCGTCGGCCCCAGGCCGACGCCTCATGCCACATACGCGCCCGG
>JAHWJE010000236.1 GCA_019348575.1 Actinomycetota bacterium
GTCTTCGGCGCGATCCTCTTCGGGCTGGTCATCCACGGCTTCGACGTGCCCGGCCAGGAGGCGACCGACGTCCTCACGACCCTCGAGGCCGTGCCGGGCGCCGCGCTCGGGTACGCGTTCTTCTATTGGGTGGGGATGCGCCAGGAGGCCGCGGGCGCGGACGACGAGCTGCCGGCGACGTAGCCGCGTGTCGCGTCGGGCGGTCGCGCGCCCCCGTCGGCGGCGGTCTCGGGGGTCGTGCGCGAAACGTCCAGATGTTGGACGCTTCTGGCAAGACCCCCGGAGCCGCACGCCACGGGGCCGGCCCCCATCCTCCGTCATTGGCGCAGTTCGCAGCACCTGCAGCATGGCCGGGACCGACGGCAACATGCTCGCCAGGAGCAGGGATCGACGCGCCATCCGCGTAACGAGAACCATGTCCCCAACGGAGCAGGGTCCGGCGCATCGTCGTATCGCAGCAAGGCACGCGCAGCCGGCGCCCGCGTCCGCGCCAACCCGGCGTGAGGCGCATCCGCCGCGGGAACCCTCGCCGAAGCAGCGAGTGATGCAGCAGAGCGGATGGACAACCCGCCGGTTGACGGTCGCCGGCGCCCTCGGCGCCGTCGCTTCGCTGCTCGGCGGCCTCGTGTTCATGTCGAGGTTCGGCGTCCTGGGGGCCAACGACAGCCCGCTGCTGGCGATGGGCTTCGGCCTGTTCGTGATCGGCATGGTCGTCTTCTGCGCGGCCCTGATCGCCCTGCTCGGCACGGCGATCGGCGTCGTCGCCGAGCGCCGCGGCTGGGCGCCGGCGGCCGGCGCCGTCGCAGCGCCGCCGGCGCTCGCCTGGGCGCTGTACGCGGTCGGCGCCGTCGGCTACGCCGTGCCCGCCGTGCTCTCGATCGTGCTGATCGGCGCGCTCGTCGCCGCGCTGAAGTAACCCGCTCGCGCTGGTTCCATCTGGCGGCGGACGTACCGTCCCGTCCGTGCCGCCCGAGCCCGCCCAGCTGCAGATCGCCCCGTGCGACCTGGATGCCGTCTTCGCGCTCGAGCGCGATCTCGGCGTCAGCCACGCCCTTGCGCAGGTGCTCGTCCGTCGCGGGCTGAGCAGCTCGGACGCCGCGCGCGCCTGGCTCGCCGCCGACGAGCGTCACGATCCGGCGGCGTTCGCCGGCATCGACGCCGCCACGGCGCTCGTACTCGATCACGTGCAGTCACGCGACAGGATCACGGTCCACGGCGACTACGACGTCGACGGCGTCGCCTCGACGGCGATCCTCGTCGGGGTGCTGCGCACGCTCGGCGCCGACGTCGACTGGTTTCTGCCCGGCCGCGCGGAGGACGGCTACGGCCTGTCGGCTGCCACGGTGCAGCGGCTCGCCGCGCGCGGCACGAGGCTGCTGGTCACCGCCGACTGCGCGATCACCGCCGTCGACGAGGTCGCCGCCGCGCGCGCGGCCGGGATCGACGTGCTCGTCACCGACCACCACAGCCCGCGCGCCGACGGACGCCTGCCCGACGCGCCGGTCGTGCACCCGGCGGTCTGCGGCTACCCCTGCGCCGACCTCTGCGCAGCGGGCGTCGCGTACAAGCTCTCGGCCGCGCTGCTCGCCGCGGCGGGCCGCGACCCGGCCGAGGCCGACCTCGACCTCGACCTCGTCGCGCTCGCGACGATCGCCGACTGCGTGCCGCTGCGCGGCGAGAACCGCCGCCTCGTGCGAGCCGGGCTGCGCGCGCTGGCGGCGACGAAGCGTCCCGGCCTGCGCGCGCTGATGCGCGTCGCGCGGGCCGACCCGTCGCGGATCGACGCGCGCGCCGTCGGCTTTCGGCTCGCGCCGCGGATCAACGCCGCCGGCCGGCTCGAGCGCGCCGACGCGGGGCTCGAGCTGCTGCTCACCGCCGACGAGATCCGCGCCGCCCAGATCGCCGACGAGCTCGACCGCCTCAACGCCGAGCGCCGCCACATCGAGACGCGGATCCTCTTCGAGGCCGAGGCGCTGGTGGCCGAGCGCGGGCGCAGCGCTGCGGGCGAGGCGCCGGCGTACGTCCTGGCGGGCGAGGGCTGGCACAAGGGCGTGATCGGGATCGTCGCCTCGCGGATCGCCGAGCGCCACCACCGCCCGACGGTGCTCGTCGCGGTCGATCCTCATACCGGGGGTGGGACGGGCTCGGCCCGCTCGATCCCCGGCTTTGACCTGCTCGCCGGCCTCGAGGCCTCGGCCGCGCACCTCGCCCGCTTCGGCGGTCACCGCGCCGCCGCCGGCTGCGAGGTCCAGGCGACGCAGATCGAGGCGTTCCGCGCCGCATTCGAGGCGCACGCCGCGGCGACGCTGACGCCCGCCGACCTCGTCCGCAGGCAGCGCGTCGACGCCGTCGTCGCGGGCGACGAGCTGGGCGCGCGCCTCGCCGACGAGCTCGAGCGCCTCGCGCCGTTCGGGATCGGCAACCCGGGCGTGTCGCTGCTGCTGCCGGCGGCTCGCTGCAGCGATCCGAAGCTCATGGGGGAGGACGGCCGGCACGTGCGCTTCACCGTCAGCGCGGGCGGCTCGCGCGCGCGCGCGGTCGCCTTCGGCACGACGAAGATCGACTGCGAAAGGCCGCTCGACGCGACGTTCTCGCTCGAGCTCGACGAGTACAACGGAACCGTCGAGCCGCGCCTCGTGCTGCAGGACGCGCGGCCGGGCGAGCCGCCGCCGATCGCGCTCGTCGGCGAGCCCGCCGACTACCTCGCGACGGCGCTCGCCGAGCTGGGCCGCCCGCTGCAGGAGCTCGCGGCGCGGCCGCGCGACGCGCAGGCGCCCGTTCGCGACCGTCGCGGCGGCGGGATCGCCGGGACGATCGCAGCGCTCGTGCACTGCGGCGAGCGCGTGCTCGTCGTCGCCGCCGACGCGACGCTGCGCCTGCGCCACCTGCAGCCGATCCTCGGCGGCTTCGAGCTGTGCTCGCACGACGCGCTCGAGCGCGACCCGTCGCTCGCGCCGGCGGGCGGGGACGGCGTACATGTCGTCATGCTCGACCCGCCCGCCGGACCGCTGCGCACCCACGGGCGGATGACCCATCTGGCGTGGGGCCGACCTGAGCTACGCTTCGCACAGCAGATCCATGAGCGGGAGTACGCACTTCGTGCTTCGCTCACCGCGACGTACCGGGCCCTTCGGGCCGCAGGCGAAGCGGCGGGTGAGGAGCTCGAGATGCTGCTTCGCGGCGATGCGAGGACGCCACGGCCGGCGGCGCTGGCCGGCCGCGTCCTCAGGGTCCTCGCGGAGCTGCAGCTCGTCAGCCTCGACCTGGAAGGCAGGGCCCTGAGCGTCCCGCCCGCAGAGCGCACGGCGCTCGAACGGTCGGCGGCGTTTCGGGCATATCAGCAGCGCTACGAGGACGGCCTGAGATTTCTGACCGAGGTGACAGCAAAGGCGGCGTGAGGGCTCCGGCCCGGCAGCGGGTCGCCAGCGTGCGCCGCGCGCCGGTCGACGCGGTCAGCGCCGAGCGCCATCCGGCGGTCGAGCGCGCGGATCTGACCGATCTCGAGCGCAGCCTGCTGTCCGACATCTTCGCGATCGTCGAGGAGCACGCCGACGCCTCGGCCGTCCTCGTCGACCGCAAGCAGGTCGAGTCGGCGTTCGTGTTCGCCTGCGAGCATCACGCCGACCAGCGCCGGAAGTCGGGCGAGGAGTTCATCGTGCACCCGGTCGGCGTGGCGAAGATCTGCGCCGGAATGCGCCTGGACACGGAGACGCTCTGTGCGGCGCTGCTGCACGACACCGTCGAGGACACGTCCGCGTCGCTCGCCGAGGTGCGCACCGCGTTCGGCGACGAGATCGCCAACCTCGTCGACGGCGTCACGAAGCTGACCGGGATCACGTTCCAGTCGCGCGACGAGGCGCAGGCCGAGAACTACCGCAAGATGATGGTCGCGATGGCCAACGACGTGCGGGTCATCCTCATCAAGCTCGCCGACCGCCTGCACAACATGCGCACGATCGGCGCGATGTCCAAGCAGAAGCAGATCGACAAGGCCAAGGAGAC
>JAHWJE010000237.1 GCA_019348575.1 Actinomycetota bacterium
CGCGCCCCGAGGTCAACGCGATCCTCGAGGGCGAGGAGGTCGACTTCTCTGGCGCGCGCAGCGGCTCGTCGTCGAGACCGACGGGCACGAGAGCCATGGCACCCGGGCCGCGTTCGAGCGCGACCGCGCGAAGGATGCGCGGCTGACGCTGCTCGGCTACCGCGTCGTGCGATTCACCTACCGCCGGCTCGTCTTCGAGTCGCAGACCGTGGTCGACACGTTGCGAGCGCTGCTCGCCTGAAGACACGTTGCGAGCGCTGCTCGCCTGAAGACACGTTGCGAGCGCTGCTCGCCTGAAGACTCGTTCCGAGCGCTGCTCGGCTGCTGCTAGTCCTCCAGCAGGTCCGCCAGCATGCCCGAAGCGTCGGCCGCCGCCGTCTCGTCGTAGCCGCCGATCAGGATGCCGCCGACGACCACCTGCGGCAGCGTCGTCATCCCGGTCCTCTCCGCGAGCTGCATCACCGCCTCGGGCCTGCCGGCGAGGTTCTCCTCGCGAAACGCGATCCCGCGGGCGCTCAGGAGCATCTTGACGCGGGTGCAGAAGCCGCAGCCTTCGGTGGTGTAGACGGTGACGTCGCGCATGCCTCAAACGTACCGCGCTCTGCGCGACGCGCCCTCAGGCCGACGTCAGTCGACGAGCAGGTCGGCGAGCATCCCGGCCTGGTCGGCCGCGAGCACCTCCTGATAGCCGCCGACCAGCAGGCTGCCGATGTACACCTGCGGCAGCGCCTTGAGGCCGGAGCGCTCGGCGAGCTGCTCATGCTCGTCCGAGCCGGGCCTGATCATGACCTTCTCGTATGGGATCTCCCGGACGTTCAGCAGGTTCTCGACCGAATGACACAGCGTGCAGATCTCGTCGGTGTAGACGGTGACCGGTCGCATCGTCAGTCGGCGAGGAGATCGTCGAGCATGCCGTTGATCGAGGCCGCCTGCACCTCCTGCGCGCTGCCCATCGGGATGACGCCGATGAACGCCTGCGGCAGCTTCATCGAGCCTGACCGCTCACCGAGCTCGTGGTGCTCGGGCGAGTCGAGCTTGACGAGCGTCTCCTCGTATGGGATCTGCTTCTCCTCGAGGAGCTCTCGGAGCTGCCCGCTGAACTTGCAGCCCTCTTTCGTGTAGATCTGCATCGTTCTCATGATGCGAAAAGTGTAATGGCAGGCTCACTGAAGACGGAGGCCGTCGTCCTGCGCTCGCTGCGCTACGGCGAGGCGGACCGGATCCTGCACCTCTATACCCCGCAGCGCGGCCGCGTCAGCGTGATCGCGAAGGGCGTGCGGCGCACCAAGAGCCGCTTCGGCGGCCGCCTGGAGCCGTTCTTTCGGCTGCAAACCGTGCTTTATCAAGGGCGCAGCGAGCTCCTGACGGTGACGAGCGCCGAGACCGTCGACGGGTACCCGCGCCTGCGCGAGGACGGGGCCGCGCTCGACAGCGCCGCGCGCGCCTGCGACGCCGTCGGGCGGCTGTTCGAGACCGACGAGCCGCATCCTGGCGTGTTCGCGCTGCTGTGCAACGAGCTGGCGCTGCTCGATGCCGGCGCCGCCTCGCAGGCCTCGCACGCGACGCACGCAAACCAGCTCGCCTTCCGCCTCAAGCTGCTGCTCGCCGCCGGCCTCGCGCCCCAGCTCGCGGCCTGCGCGACGTGCGGCGAGGCCGACCATCTCGCCGGCTTCAGCGGCTCCGCCGGCGGCGTCGTCTGCACCGCCTGCGAGGCGACGGGCTTTGCGCTCGGCGAGGAGGCGCACGCCTTCATGACGGGTGCGCTGGGCTCCGCGCTGGCCGACGTGCCGCCGGCCGGCGAGCGCGCGCTGCGCGAAGCCGAACGGGCGATCCACGAGACCCTCGAGCATCATGCGCACGTCCGGTTGCGACCGGCGTTTCCGAGGTAGGATCGCCCGCCATGGGCATCGCTCGAGTTGGTACGAAGTGGGTGTACGACTTCGCCGAGGGCTCAAAGGAGATGCGCGACCTCCTTGGCGGAAAGGGCGCAAACGTCGCCGAGATGACGCGCATCCTCGGCACCGATCGCGTGCCGGCGGGCTTCACGATCACGACCGAGGCGTGTGTCTCCTACATGGAGAACGGCCAGACCGCGCCGGACGGGATGGCGGCCGAGGTCGACGAGGCGCTGGCTCGCCTCGAGAAGGCGGCGGGCAAGACGCTCGGCGACCCGGACGACCCGCTGCTCGTGTCCGTGCGCAGCGGTGCGCGCGAGTCGATGCCCGGGATGCTCGACACGGTCCTCAACCTCGGCCTCAACGACCGCTCCGTGCAGGGCCTCGCCGCCAGGACCGCCAACGAGCGCTTCGCGTGGGACTCCTACAGGCGCTTCGTGCAGATGTTCGGCAACGTCGTGCGCGACATCTCGGGCGAGCGCTTCGAGGACGCGATCAAGGCCGCCAAGCAGCAGCACGGCGTCGCGCTGGACACCGAGCTCGACGTCGCCGCGCTGCAGGCGCTGACCGCGACCTTCCGCGAGATCTTCGAGGAGGAGACCGGCGAGGAGTTCCCGCAGGAGCCGAGAGCCCAGCTCGAGCAGGCGATTCGCGCGGTCTTCGACTCCTGGACAGGCGATCGCGCCGTCGCCTACCGGCGCATCAACCGGATCCCCGACGACTGGGGCACCGCGGTCAACGTCCAGCAGATGGTGTTCGGCAACAAGGGCGACACGTCGGGCTCGGGCGTGGCGTTCAGCCGCGACGAGGTGACCGGGGCGCCCGACCCGTCGGGTGACTTCCTCGTCAACGCGCAGGGCGAGGACGTCGTCTCCGGCGTGCGCAACACGCAGGACATCGCCGAGCTGCGCGCTGTCATGCCCGCCGCCCACGCGCAGCTCATGGAGATCCTGCGCACGCTCGAGGCGCACTACAAGGACATGCAGGACACGGAGTTCACGATCGAGGAAGGCCGCCTGTACATGCTGCAGACGCGCAACGCCAAGCGGCCGGCGCAGGCGGCCGTCCGCTTCGCCTGCGACGTCGTCGAGGAGGGGCTGCTGACGAAGGCCGAGGCGATCGCGACGATCGACTGCGAGAAGCTCGACGCGCTGCTGCACCCGACGTTCGACCCGGCGGTCGACTACGCGGTACTGGCCCGCGGCGTCGCCGCCTCGCCGGGCGCCGCAACCGGCGAGATCGTCTTCAGCGCGCCGGATGCCGTGCAGGCAGAGGCGGCCGGCCGCGACGTGATCCTCGTGCGCCCGTTCACCGAGGCCGAGGACGTCGCGGGCTTCCACGCCGCGCGCGGGATCCTCACCGCCGAGGGCGGCAAGGCCAGCCACGCCGCGCTCGTCGCCCGCGGCATGGGCCGGCCGGCGGTGACGGGCGCGAGCACGCTCGAGATCGACCTTGCGGCGAAGGAGCTGCGCGTCGGCGAGACCCTCCTCTGCGAGGGCGACGTGATCTCGATCGACGGGACGACGGGGCAGATCACGATCGACGACGTCCCGCTCGTCGAGCCGCAGATGGACGAGCACTTCGAGCGTGTGCTCCGGTGGTCCGACGAGCTGCGCAGGCTGGGCGTGCGCGCCAACGCCGACACGCCCGAGGACGCGATCAAGGCGCGCTCGTTCGGCGCCGCGGGGATCGGGCTGTGTCGGACCGAGCACATGTTCATGGCCGCCGACCGCCAGCCGAAGATGCGCGAGATGATCCTCGCGGACACGATCGAGGACCGGCGTGCTGCGCTCGACGAGCTGCTGCCGCTGCAGCAGCAGGACTTCGAGGACATCCTCGAGGCGATGGACGGCCTGCCGGTCACGATCCGGCTGCTCGACCCGCCGCTGCACGAGTTCCTGCTGCACGACGAGGACGACCCGCGCGCCGAGGCGCTGCACGAGGTCAACCCGATGCTCGGCACGCGCGGCTGCCGCCTGGCGATCCTGCACCCCGAGATCTACGAGATGCAGGTGCGCGCGATCATGCGCGCCCAACGCTCGGTGACAGAGCGCCTGGGCCACCCGCCGCGCCTGGAGGTCATGGTGCCGCTGATCGACTAC
>JAHWJE010000238.1 GCA_019348575.1 Actinomycetota bacterium
CAGCCGCTGCGGGGCGCCTCGTCCACCGTCCGCGAGAAGTAGTCGCCCAGCACCTGCGTGTAGTAGGGGGTGCCCGATGCCAGGACGGCCGTGCCGACGCCGAGATCGCGCGCGCTGCTGAGCAGGTTGCGGCAATGCCCCGCGCTCGCCATCCAGCGCAGTACCGCCGCCCGAGCATTCGAGTAGCCGTAGGCGATGTTCTCGCCGACGCCGAGCCCGTAGCCCTGCGCGACGGCACGCGCGCCGGCCGCGCGCCCATCTGGGTTGACGTGGCTGAAGAAGGTGCGCGTGCCCATGTCGAGGCTGTGCAGCACCGCCGCCGCATCCAGGCGGCGGTCGCGGCGCAGGGCGGGCAGCCCGAAGTGGCCGCGGACCTGGTTGCTCAGGCAGAAGATCGCGTCGCTGACCTGCGGGGCGTTGAGCGGCGTCGGCGCCGCCTGCTCGGCGGGACACGGCGTGCGGGCGTGCGCGCTGAGCGGTGCGCACAGCGCCGCGGCCAGGGCCGTGAGAAGAGCGATGAGCGTTGCTCGCGCCATACGGACGAAGACGGCTTCTCTGCGGTGTGGCGCGAGGAGGCCCGCGCGTTGCTGGACGTACGGTCAGGCGGACCGGCGGCGCGGCTGGACGGACGACCGATCCACGGCTGAGTCGATCGCCCGGCGGGTATGGACCGCCGCATGTCGGAGTACGAGCAGCATTTCGGCGAGGAAGCACCGTTCTCGCTGGGACTCGAAGAGGAGC
This sequence comes from Actinomycetota bacterium, assembly GCA_019348575.1. The sequence goes on from JAHWJE010000238.1 coordinate 742, forward strand.
TGTTCATCGTCGACCGCGACGACGGACGGCTGCTCAACGTCGGCCCGGACGTGCTCGAACAGGTCGGCGAGCTCGAGCGCGGCTCGATCAACAACGAGCTTCACCGCAGCCAGATCGAGCTCATCAGCGGGATCTGCTCGTCGGTCGAGGAGGCTGTCGCCGAGCTGTCGGAGCTGCGGTGCGCCGTTCTTGCGACGGGCGTCGGGGTGATCGCGTCCGGCACGCATCCGACCGCCCGCGAGGGCGACTCGACGATCACCCCGAAGCCGCGCTACGAACACATCCATCACCTGCTCGGCGACGCGGGCGCGACGCCCGTCTGCGCGCTGCACATCCACGTCGGCATGCCCGACGCAGAGACCGCGATCCGCGTCTTCAACGGACTGCGCCGGTACCTGCCACTGCTGGAGGCGCTGGGGGCCAACTCGCCGTTTCGCCATAGTCGCGACACCGGCCTCGCGTCGTCGCGCGAGCTCACGCTGCGCTCGTGGCCGCGCGCCGGCGTTCCCCGTGCGATGGTCGACTTCGACGACTTCGTCCGCTCCACCGAGCTGCTGACGCGCGTCGCCGAGGTGCCCGACTACACCTTCCACTGGTGGAAGCTGCGGCCCCATCCGCGCCTCGGGACCGTCGAGATCCGCGCGATCGACACGCAGGTCTGGCCGCAGCACACCGCGGCGCTCGTCGCCGCAGTGCACGCGCTCGCGCGCCACGAGGCCGAGGCCGAGCCGATCGAAGGGCCGCCCGGCGAGATCCTCGACGAGGCGTCCTTCCGCGCGGGACGCGAGGGCGTCGAGGCGCTGCTACCCGACGACGAGGGACGGCTGCGGCCGGTCGCGGAGCTGCTCGAGGAGCTGATCGCGCGCGTCCGGCCGGCCGCTCGGGAGCTGTGCTGCGAGCGCCGGCTCGACGATCTCTCGGCGCTGCTCGAGGTCGGTGGCGGCGCCGGCATGCAGCGCGCCGCGTACCGCGACGGCGGCTTCGAGGCGCTGCTCGACACGCTCGTCACCGACGCCTGCGCGGCCGCTGAGCGCGAGCGCTCCGCGGGCTGAGCGCGCACTGAAGGCTCGCGTGGACCTCCGCACCAGCAGCCTGGAGTCCCTGCCGCCGCTCGAGCTGCGCAGCTTGCGCAGCCTCGATCTCGAGGAGCCGACCGCTGAAGGGCGGTACGCGCACGTATCGTCGGCGAGCGGCGTCGTCCGCCGCGGCGACTTCGTCTACGTCATCGGCGACGACCTGCTCGAGCTCGCGGTGTTTCGCATGTCGAGCCCGGCGCCCGGCGAGCTGCGGCAGGTTCTGCCCGGCGCGCTCCCACTCGACGAGCAGGAGCGCAAGGCCGCAAAGCCCGACCTCGAGGCGCTCACCGTGCTCCCGCCGTTCGAGGGCAACCCGTATGGCGCGCTGCTGGGTCTGGGCTCCGGCTCGGGCGAGGGGCGCGACCGCGGGTTCGTGTGGTCGCTGCAATCCGACGGCGCGCTGCGCGGCGAGCCGCGCGTCGTCGACCTCGGTCCGCTCTACGGGCTGCTGGGCAAGCAGGTCGACAGGCTGAACATCGAAGGGGCGTGCGTCATGGGCGAGCGGTTGTGGCTGCTGCACCGCGGCAACCACGCCGAGACGACGAACGTCGTGGCCGAGCTCTCGCTCGCCGCGGTGATGGAGTCGCTGCGCGGCGATCTGCGAATCGACGTCCACGAGCTCGCCGCCGTGCGCTCCTACGACCTCGGCGAGCTCGACGGCGTCGAGGTCACGTTCAGCGACGCCACTCCCCTGGGCGGCGACATCCTCGTGTTCACCGCCTCGGCCGAGGCGCAGGGCGACGACGGGCACCCCGACGGCAGGATCTGCGGGTCCGTCGTCGGCACGATCGACCTCGACGGGCATGTCCGGCGCATGCGCACGATCGACCGCCGCTACAAGGTGGAGGGGGTGCACGCCACGATCGACACCGGCGTGATCGACTTCCTGTTCGTCTGCGATCAGGACGACCCGGAGACGAGCTCGCCGCTGCTGGGGGCCTCGATGCCCGTCGACGGGAGCTTCGAGCGCGCGGCCGCAGACGACCTCTCCTCGTAGGCCGGACGGGTGGCTGTGCCGGCGGCGCGCTCGGCCGGGCTGATCGTGTTCCGCGAGCATGCCGGCGCGCTGGAGGTGCTGCTCGGTCACATGGGCGGGCCGTTCTGGGCGCGCAAGGACGAGGGCGCCTGGTCGATCCCGAAGGGCGAGCTGGACGACGGCGAGGAGCCGCTGGCGGCCGCGCTGCGCGAGTTCGAGGAGGAGCTCGGCCACGCGCCGCCGCGGGGCACGCCGATCGAGCTGGGGGAGATCCGCCAGAAGGCCGGGAAGATCGTCGTCGCCTTCGCCGTCGCGGGCGACTTCGACCCGGGCGAGCTGCGCCCCGGGACGTTCGAGCTCGAGTGGCCGCCGCGCTCGGGCCGCCGCCAGGCGTTCCCGGAGGTCGACCGGGTGGAGTGGTTCGATCTCGCGACAGCCAGGCGCAAGATCGTGCAGGGCCAGGCCGCGCTGCTCGACAGGCTGGTGCAGCGCCGCGCGGGGCGCCCGGGCGAGCGGGGCCAGTAGCGAAAGGCTGTTGCTACGCCGACGCGGCGCACGCCCTCCAGCTCGACATCTGGGTCGCGGCGGTCCCGATGGTGTTCGAGATGTGTGGGCCGGGACCCGATCTCGGGAACCAGGTTCACCGCCGACCAGCGCTTCATGCAGGCGACGATCTTCCGGCGCACGACGCGCAACTGGCGCAGGCCGCTGCGCAACTCCGACGTGAGCAGCCAGCCGCGCGACGGCGTGCCCGGCCCGCTGGTCCGGGGCGCGGGTGGGTGTGTCGAATCGTCGTCGGGTGGCGACGGTTATTCGTCGCACCCCTGGTACCGCGCGTGCTCGCCGGCGCCATGCGCTACTGATGGCGCCGCGCGCTCGCGCCGCGCCGGCGGCTACTCCCCGGCCCGCTCCCTCCTGCCGTCGCGAGCCACATGCAGGCCGGGACCGTCGGGCTCGGGCACGGCCGGCGGCCGCGAAGGCTCAGCGACGGATGCGATCTCCCGGGCCACGGGCGAGGCGGTCCACGCCGTCGGCGTAGAGGATGTCGCGGCCACCCTGGCCCGAGAGGCGGTCACGGCCGCCGTTGCCGCGCAGCGTGTCGATGCCGAGGCCACCGCTGAGCTCGTCGGCGCCGAGCCCGCCGAACAGCTTGTCGTTTCCACTGCCGCCGAGGATCTC
>JAHWJE010000239.1 GCA_019348575.1 Actinomycetota bacterium
TCCCCGTCGGTCCCTCGTACGTCGTCTCGCGCAGCGCGATCTTCTCGCCGAGCGCGTCGTCGGACGCCAGCCCGGTGATCGACACGGGGTGGCTGTGCGGCACGTCGGCAAGCAGCGCGCCCAGCGTCACGACGAGCTGCGTGTCCAGCGCCTCGGCGAGATCGATGATGTGCTGGCAGAACGAGCGCCAGCGCATCGACGGCTCCGGGCCCTGCACGAGGATCAGGTCGCGCGGCGCGCGCGGCACGCGCGCGGCGAAGATCTCGATCCCCGGCCAGTCGACCTCGCGCTCGCGCCCCTCGGTGAAGCGGATGTGCGGGCGCGTGGACTGGAAGTCGTAGAACTCCTCGGGGTCGATCCGCGCGAAGCGCTCGGCGCCGAGCGACTCGCCGATGAACGTCAGGGCGGCGGACGCGGCGTCGCCGGCATCGTTCCAGCCGCTGAACGCCGCGACCATCGCCGGTGCGCGCAGTCCGTCGGGCCGGCTCTCCCAGATCAGGGGCTGCATCCGATCCACGGTACATCATGGGCTGATGACGATTGCCACGCTGCGCCAGGGCCAGGAGGTCGACGGCGTCTTCGCGTGCACGCGCAAGGACCGGCTGCTTTCACGCGCGGGCGCGCCGTATCTCGCGGTCGAGCTGCGCGATCGGACCGGCGCCGTGCAGGGGCGCGCGTTTCGCGACGCCGACGTGCTGGCGGGGCGCTTCGACCGCGGCGACCTCGTGCGCGTCGCGGGCCGCGTCGAGCGCTTCCGCGACGAGCTGCAGGTCGAGCTGCGCTCGATCGGGCGCGCGCCTGAGGGCGAAGCCGACCCGGCGGCGTTCCTGCCCGTCGCGTACCGCGACCTCGACGAGCTCGACGGCTTCCTCGAGCACCTCGCACGCGAGGTCCACGACGCGGGCCTGCGGGCGCTGCTGGACGCGCTGCTCGGAGATGCGGCGCTGCGCGCGCAGTGGCGCCGCGCGCCGTGCACCCGCAACGGCCACCACGCCTACCTCGGCGGGCTGCTCGAGCACACCGTCGCGGTCGCGACACTCGTCGTCGAGACGTGCACGCTGCACCCGCGGCTGGACAGCGACCTGCTGATGACGGCCGCGATCGTGCACGATCTCGGACGCACGCAGGAGTTCACGTACGGCGCGGAGATCGGGCTGACCCAGGCGGGCCGCCTGCTCGGGCACGTCGAGCTCGGGCTCGCGCTGCTGCGCGAGCGCGCGGCGGGCGTTTCCCGCCTCGCTGACGAGCGCCGCCTCGCGCTCGAGCACTGCGTGCTCTGCCACCACGGGCCCGAGCCGGCGCCGGGACGGCGCTTCGGCTCCGCCGAGGCGCTCGCGCTGCACCGCCTCAATGCGCTCGACGCATCGGTCAAAGCCGCGCTCGAGCACGGCCTGCCGTAGTGGTCGCCCCGTGCGGCGACGACCGGCCTCGCGGGGCCGGTGCTGCGCCGCGCCGTGCGCGATCGCCGCGCCGGCGCTCCTGAGCGCGACGGCGACGATCAGCCGAGATCCGGCTGCGGCGCCGAGAGCGCATGCCGCGCCAGCTGCGACGCGACGAAGAGGATGAACAGCGCGAAGCTCACCTCGAGCGCGCGCTGCGGGACCGCGTTGGCGATCGCGGCACCCCCGATCGCGCCGGCGACCCCGAGCAGCCCGAGGACGCCGGCGGTGCGCAGGTCGACGTTGCCGTGCCCACGCTGGCGCAGGGCGCCGACGAGCGCCACGGGGATGATCGCCAGCAGCGAGGTCGCCTCCGCGTCGAGCTGGGTCATGCCGAGGCCGAGCGTCAGCGCCGGGACGAACAGCGCACCGCCGCCGACGCCGAGCAGGCCCGCGACGATGCCGGCCAGCAGGCCGATCGCGACGGCCTCGATCATCAGCCGATCAGCAGATCGACGGCGACGACGACGAGCAGCGCCGAGAAGATCAGCGAGATCGCCTTCGTCGAGATGCGCTGCTGCAGCTCGGTTCCGAGCAGGACCCCCGCGACGGCGGGCACTCCGACGAGGATCCCCTCCTGCAGGTGGACGTTGCCGTAGGCGCCGTGCGCGGCCGCCGCGACGCCCGCGATGATGACGATCGCGGCAAGCGACGTCCCCGTTGCGAGACGGGCGCCGAAGTCGCACCACAGCACGAGCAGCGGCACGATCAGAATGCCTCCGCCGACGCCGAACAGCCCGCTGAGCAAGCCGGCCGCGATGCCGATCGCGGCGAGCCTGAGCGTTCGGCCCGATCGCATGAGCGCCATACTAAAAGCCATGTCCGCGGCCACGCTCGTCGAGGCGCTCCACCCCCTGCGCGCCGATCCGGCACGCGCGGCGATCCTGCTCGACATCGACGGCACGCTCGCGCCGATCGTGCGTCATGCCGCCGACGCGTCGGTTCCCGAACCGACGCGCACGCAGCTGATCGCCGTCGCCAAGCGCTACGCCGTCGTCGGGTGCATCAGCGGCCGCCGCTCTACGACGGCGCGGCAGATGGTCTCGCTCGGCACGATCGCCTACCTCGGAAACCATGGCTCCGAGCTGCTCGCGCCCGGCGGCACCGAGGTGCAGATCGACCCCGAGATCGCCGCCCACGAGCGCACCGTGCGCGAGTTCGCCGAAGCCGCGTACACGAGCGAGGTGCAGCGGCTGCGCGTGCGCACGGAGGACAAGCACGTGATCAGGGCCTTCCACTGGCGAGGCGCGCCCGACGAGGACGCTGCCGAGCGGGCCGTTCGCGAGATCGCCGAGCGTGCGCAGGCCGAGGGACTGGCGATCCACTGGGGGCGCAAGGTGCTCGAGGTCCGCCCACCCGTCGAGATCCACAAGGGCCGCGGCGTCCGGCGCCTGCTCGACGGCCGCGATCTCGCCGCCGGCCTGTACATCGGCGACGACATGACCGACCTCGACGCGTTCGCCGCCCTGCGCGGCCTCGACGCATCCGGTGTCGGCGTGCTGGACGTGGGGCTGCGCAGACCGACTCTCGACGATGTCTTCCTCACCCTGACCGGCCGCGCGGTCGAGTCGCCGGGCACGACCGACGCCGACACCGACACCGACGTCTCCGGCCGTGGTGGCACCAAACGACACGCAGGTCGTCCCGGTGGGGCCCTCGAGCGTCCAGAGGCGGGTGCTGACGCCGTTTCCGATCGTCCGGATTCGCGGGCTCATCGAGCCCAGCGCCGTGCGCATCACGCGGCTGACCGTGCGCGCGCCGAGGGCGTCGACCGTCACGGTCTACTGCAGTGGTCGTAGCTGCCCGCGCAGGCGCGTCACGATCAAGGCGGGCACGAGGATCGTGCGGGTGCGGGCGTTCGAGAAGCGACTGCGCGGGGGAACGATCCTGACGGTGTATGTGACGAAGGCCGGGTTCACCGGCAAGTACACGCGCTTTCGCATCAAGAACCGGGGCGCGCCCTCGCGCATCGACCGCTGCGCCGCGGCGCCGGGCGCTACGCCGCATATCTGTCGCGCGGCCTGACTCGTGCGACCCGCTGCGATGCCGGTTTCGCTGCTGCTCGGGCTCGGCGTCGCGCTGGGCTCCGCCCAGCACCTGCCGGCGCACGGTGTTGTGTCCGACCTGGGACGCGACGTTGATGGAGATCGCCGGCAGGTCGACCGTCGCCGCCGCCATCAGACAGGCGGGCGTGGTCTTGTCGCAGCCGCCCATCAGCACCACGCCGTCGATCGGGTTGGCGCGGATGCTTTCCTCCACCTCCATGGCCAGGAGGTTGCGGAACAGCATGGCGGTCGGCCGCATCTGGGTCTCCGGCAGCGACATGGCCGGGAATTCGATCGGAAAGCCGCCCGCTTCCCAGACGCCGCGTTTCACGTGCTCGGCCAGGTCGCGCAGGTGGAACTGGCAGGTGACCAGCTCCGACCAGGTGTTGCAGATGCCGATCACCGGGCGGCCGTCGAAGACGTCCTCCGGCACGCCCGTTCCCTTCA
>JAHWJE010000023.1 GCA_019348575.1 Actinomycetota bacterium
GCCATCACGAGCTGCACGAGCGTTCCGGCGAGCACGCCGATCGCGTAGGCGTAGAGCTGCTCGGGCCCGTCGAAGTACGGCCGCAGCACGACGAGCAGGGCGATGATCACGACGTTCCAGACCAGCGGCGCGAGCGCCGGGATCGTGAAGTGGTCGTAGGCGTTGAGGATCCCGACGAGCAGGCCGTTGAGCCCCAGCAGCAGGACGATCGGAAACAGCACCTGCGACAGGCCGACCATCAGCTCGTCGAGCTCCGCGCTGAAGTCGTCGCCGGTCAGCGGTGGCATGAGCCACGGCGCGACGAGCACGAAGAAGACGCAGATCGCGGTCAGCGCCGCGACGATCAGCACCACGAACGTCGACGCCAGGCGGTACGCGTCGCGCTTGTCGCCCTTCTCGAGCAGCTCGGTGAAGACCGGCACGAACGCCGCGCTCAGCGCCGCGTCGGCGAACAGGCTGCGCACGAGGTTCGGCACCTGGAAGGCGACCGTGAAGGCCGAGAACGCGCCGCTCGTGCCGAAGTAGCTCGAGGCCACCACCTCGCGCGCGAGGCCCGCGATCCGCGACAGCCCGGTGAGGAACGAGAAGATCGCCGTGTTGCGGGCGATTCGCCCGAAACCGCCCGCCCGCCCACGCGTTTCGGTCGCCATCGCGTGCGCTACTCTAGGGACCGCCGCGGTCCCGTCCGCGGCGCTTTCGAGCCATGGCCAACATTCACTCCCAGAAGAAGCGGATCCTGCGCGCCGAGCGCGAGCGCCTCGAGAACCGCCACTACACCTCCGCCGTGCGCACGTACTTCCGCCGGCTGGAGGCCGCTGTCGCCGCCGGCGACGATGCGCTGGCCGACCAGGAGCACAAGGAGCTTGTCAGCCTGATCGACAAGTCCGTCAAGCGCGGCGCGCTGCACCGCAACACGGGCGCCCGCAAGAAGTCCCGCGCCGCGCGCGTCCGTCGCGGCGCCTCCGACGCCTGACGCGCCGCTCGGGCGCGCCGCCCGCGTCGCGCTCGTGTAGAAGCCGAGGATCGAGCGCCACGAGCAGGGTGCGGGTGCGGGTAGTGCCGTCGCGTGAGCGTCGATACGCGCAAGCTCGTGATGGGCGACTGGTCGCCGATCGTGCGCGACCCGCTCGACGTGCTGCGGCTGGCGTTCGCGGCGGGGGCCGTCGCCTTCGCGGCGGCCGGTGACGCCGCCGGAGCGTTCAACCTGGCGCTGGCATTCGCCGTGCTCGTCGCGGCGCGCCTCGCGAACCTGCCGCGGCTCTACGACCTGGCGGTGATCGTCGCGCTCGCGTTCACGCAGGGCGGCGAGGCCCTGAACCTCTACGACGCGATCGCGTGGTACGACCGCGTCGTGCACGTCGTCGTGCCGATGCTGGCCTCGCAGGTCCTCTACCTGTGCCTGGCGCGGGTCGAGGTCATGCCCGACCCCACGCAGGAGACGCTGCCCCGCCACGAGGCCGGCATGTTCGTCGCCGTCTTCGCGCTCGGCCTCGCGGTCGGGGCGCTGTGGGAGATCTTCGAGTGGACCTCCGACGGCCTCTTCGGGACGCAGCTCTCCGAGGGCAACACCGACACCGTCGGAGACCTCATCGCCGACGCCTGCGGATCGCTCGCGGGCGGCGCCCTGATGGTGCTGTGGGCAGAGCGCGGGTGGGGCTCGGTGCGCCGGATCCCGGGCGAGAACCGCCGCGAGGAGAGACGCGCCTGAGGAGGGCGGGCCGCTACCTGCCCGCGCCCGCCGGACTCCGCGCCGCGCCCGCGGCGACGTGGAGCAGCTCCTCGCGCGACGACAGCTTGACGCGCGGGCGCCGCTCGCGCCGCCCGCGGTCGAGCTCGTGACGGGCGATCGCCCGCCAGCCGTCGATCGTCACCATGTCGGGCCTGCGCTCGGCGAGCAGCGCGTCGATCTGCTCGCGCTCGGCGTGGGCCGGCTGCGGGAGCGCTGCTGTCGCGAGATCCTCGACGAGGCACGTCACGGTCTCCTCGGCGTCGCGCTTGTTCGTGCCGAGGATCCCCGTCGGGCCGCGCTTGATCCAGCCCACGGCGTACACGCCGGGTAGCGGCCGGCGATCGGGACCGAGCACGCGACCGCGCTCGTTGGGGAGCACGAAGCTGCGCTCGTCGAAGGGAACGTCGGGCAGCGGCACGGCGCGGTAGCCGACCGAGCGCAGGACGAGCCCGCAGCTGATCGTCTCGAGGTCCTCGCCGCGGGCGCGCGCGCGCAGCATGCCGTCGTCGTCGCGGACGATCTCGTTGCGGCGCACGTCGATCGCCTCGACCCTGGCGCTGCCGCGGATCTGCACCGGCGAGCGCAGGAAGCGCAGCGCGATGCGGCGCGCCGCATCGGGGCGCCGCGGCCGGGCCGCGAACTCGTGCAGCAGCGCCACGTTGGTTCGCGCCGTGAACGTCCCCGCCTCGTCCAGCCACTCGCGCGACACCGGGTCAAGCTCGACCTCGCCGGGGTCCACGCGCAGCTCGACGTCGTCCAGGCGCCCCAGCTCGCGCAGCTCGGCGCTGGTGAAGGCCGCCTGCGCGGGACCGCGACGGCCGAGCACGATCACCTCCTCGATGCGGCTCTCGCGCAGCGCCTCGAGAGCGTGGTCGGCGATGTCGGTGCGCTCGAGCTCGTCGGGACTCAGCGCGAGCATCCGCGTCACGTCCGCCGCGACGTTGCCGTTGCCGATCACGACGGCGCGCTGCGCCGACAGGTCGAACTCCAGGTCGCGGTAGTCGGGGTGGCCGTTGTACCAGGCGACGAACTCGGTCGCGGCCCAGCTGCCGGGCAGGTCCTCGCCGGGGATCCCCAGCGACTTGTCGGTCTGCGCGCCGGTCGCGTAGACGACGGCTGAGTAGTGGCTCGTCAGCTCGGCGTGCGAGATGTCGACGCCGACCTCGACGTTGCCGAGGAAGCGGCAGCCGCGCTTGAGCGTCTGGCGGTCGAAGGTGTCCTCGAGGCGCTTGATCTCCTGGTGGTCGGGGGCGACGCCGCCGCGCAGCAGCCCCCAGGGCGTCGGCAGGCGCTCGAAGAGGTCGATCTCGGCGTCGCCGCGGGCGCGCAGCAGGCAGGCGGCGGCGAACGCGCCGGCGGGGCCGGCGCCGACGATCGCCACCCGCGGCGGTGAAGTGCGAGCCCTCATCGGGCGGTGCGCTCGGCGGTGCTCAGCTCGCCGAAGAAGCGGCTGTTGAGATCCAGCGCGTAGTCGTACTTCTCGGGGAGCTCGGATTCGGCGTAGATCGCGTCGACCGGGCAGGCCTCCACGCAGGCGTCGCAGTCGATGCAGACCGCCGGGTCGATGTAGAGCTGCTCGACGGCCTCGAAGTCCGGAGCGCCCGGTTTGGGATGGATGCAGTCCACCGGACAGACCTCGATGCACGAGTCGTCCTTGATGCAGCTGCCGACGATGACGTAGGTCATGTCCGGAAGGCTACATACCCGGCAATCCCGACTGGTTTTTCGGCGTTGCCGTCCTGCCATGCTGTTGATCGTCTGGCTCGTCCGGGTGCGGGAGCTCGGGTGCGGCGTCGATCAGACGCCGGCCGGTGAGGCTGCGGGGGGCCGACGAAACGCGCTCGGAGCGTCCCTCCTCGACGACGCGTCCGGCGTCGAGGACGACGATCCTGTCGGTCGCCTTCCTGACCAGGGCGATGTCGTGGGAGATCAGCACGAGGCCCAGGCCCATCTCGATCTGGCGCTCGCGCAGCACGACCATCAGCCTCGCCTGCTCGGAGGCGTCGAGCATGCTCGTCGGCTCGTCGGCGACCAGCAGGCGGGGCTCGGCGATCAGCGCCCGGGCGAGCGAGACGCGCTGCAGCTGGCCGCCCGAGAGCTCATGCGAGCGGGCGCCGAGGAACTGCCCGGAGGCGGGCAGCCCGACGCTGTCGAGCGCCGCCGCGACGGCGCGCGCCGGATCCTCTGCCTTGCTGCCGAGCAGGTCGAGCGGCTCCCTGACGAGCTGCTCGACGGTGAGCCGCGGTGAGACGGCGTCCCAGGGATCCTGCATGACGAGCTGGACCTCGGCGCGCTGCTCGCGTCCGGCGCGAGACCAGGAGCGCGTGAGCGCGCGCCCGTCCAGCTGCATCTCGCCTGTTTCGGCGGCCAGGTGGCCGGTGAGGATCCGCGCCAGCGTCGACTTGCCGCTCCCCGAGGGCCCCACCAGGCCGACCGACTCCCCCTGGCGCACGGCGAAGGAGACCGCGTCGAGCGCCTGCACGCGGCGGCGCCCGTGGCGGAACGTCTTGCCGACGCCGCGGGCCTCCAGCAGCGTCTTGAGGCCGCCGAAGTGGCAGGCGACGAGCCGCCCGCGTGACGGAGCGGGCGACACCCGCTGCTCGTGGCAGACGTCCTGCGCCTGCGGGCAGCGGGGGTGAAACGGGCATCCGGGCGGCACCGCCCGCGCGTCGGGCGGAAGTCCCCGGATCGGGCGCAGGTCCTTCGTCGTGCTCATCGCCGGATAGGCGTTGACCAGCGCCCACGTGTAGGGGTGAGCCGGATCTCCGGTCACCGCGCTGGTGTCGCCGTCCTCCATCGCCTCGCCCGCGTAGAGCACGAGCGAGCGCCGCGCGAGCCGGGCGGCGCTGCCCAGCTCGTGCGTGATCACGATCAGGGCGAAGCCCCGCTCCTTCGCCAGCATGCCGATCCGCGTCACGAGCTCGCTGCTGCTCACGGGGTCCAGCCCGCCGGTCGGCTCGTCGAGCACGACGAGGTCCGGCTCCAGCGCAAGGGCCATCGCCAGCGTCGCGCGGCGGCGCTCGCCTCCGGAGAGCTCGTGCGGATGGCGCTCGAGCACGCTCGGGTCGAGCAGCACCTCGCGGGCGAGCTCCTCGGCACGCGCGCGCGCCTCGCGCGCCTTGACCCCGCGGCGCTCGCGCAGCGGCTCGGCCACCTGCGCTCCGACCGGCACGACCGGGTTGAAGGGCGCCCCCTGAAGCGCCACGGCGACCCTCTCCCAGCGCAGCGCGCGCAGCGTCTCGACGGGCGCGCCGACGAGCTCCTGGCCGTCGAGACGGATGCTGCCTCGTGCCTCGGGCGGCTGGATCAGGCCGGCCAGGCACAGCGCGAGCGTCGACTTGCCGGCCCCGCTCTCTCCGACCACGGCGAGCGACTCGCCCCGCTCGAGATCGAAGCTCAGCCCGCGCAGCGCATCGACCTCGCCTGCGAAGCGCACCGCCAGGTCGCGCACCTCCAGCAGCGGGCTCAAGACCGCTTCCAGCGTGGGTTCAGCAGGGGCTCCAGGCCAACGCCGATCAACGTGAACGCCATGATCGCCAGCGTGATCGCCATCGTCGAATCCGGGTCCAACCGCCGAGCGGCCGAGGACGGGGACCATAGTGCGTGCTGCACCTAACCGCCAGAAGGTTGTTCGCCGGCTGACGCGACGGTCACGTCTAGCCGGCGCGATCGCGGGTACGCCCCCGACGATGGCCGATTCCCCTGATCCCCCGCGAGCAGCGGCCGCGCAGCAGCCACCGAGCCTGCCCGAGGTCGACAGCCCCCCGCCCGAGGACGTGCTCGACAGCGCCCCCTCGAAGGAGGAGGTCGTCGACGACGCGCAGCAGGCAGACGAGATCATCGCCGCACAGCCGAGCGTCGACGAGCTGCTCGGCCCCGACCGCTGATCGCGAGGGCCTACCCCGCCCGCTCGGCGCTGCGCAGCCCACCGCGTGCCCACAGCGCGGCAAGCGCGAACATTCCCAGCAGGCACGCCGCCGTGATGCCGACCTTCGTCGGCTCCCCCGAGACGAAGCCGCGCGCTGCCTCGAGGAACGCGGTCGCGGGGTTGAAGCGCGCGATCTCGTGCACCCAGCCGGCGACGAGGTTCAGCGGCACGTAGACCGGCGCGAGGAACAGCACGATGAAGACGGGCATCTGCATCATCGGGCCCGCCTGCATCGTGCGCACCCGCATCGCGATGCCTGCCGCCGCCAGCGTCGAGACGCCGCTGATCGCGAGCGCCAGCGCGAGCAGCGACGCGAGGTCGCCGACCGAGCCGTCGACCTGCATCCCGGCGACGAGTCCGGCGACGAACACGACGCTCAGCACGAAGGCCGCCCGGACCATCGCCGAGATCGCGTAGCCGGCGATGATCCCGCCGCGGTTGGGCGCGGCCAGCATCAGCCGCCGCGCGAAGCCGAACTCGAAGTCGGCCGCGATCGCAAAGCCCGTGAAGACGCCGCCGAACGCGGCGGCCTGGACGCACACGAACGCGAACTGAAACGACGTGTAGCCCGACCTGAACTCGAAGTTCGGCGCGTTCTGCACGCCCGACAGCCCGCCCGCGAACGAGATGAAGAAGAACAGCGGAAAGAGCAGGCTCGGAAGCAGGAACGACGGGTTCGTGAAGCCGTTGTGGATGCTGCGCCAGGCGACCGCGAGCGCCACCGAGCGCGTGCGGGCGAGAGCGCTCATGTGCGCACCAGCCGCGTGCGCAGCGCCCGCGCGCTGAGCGCGAGGAACACGACGGTCGCCACGGCCGAGATCGCAAAGGCCCGCGCCAGCGCCTCGCCGTCCCAACCGGTGATCACGAGGCTGCGAATGCCCTCGACCATGTACGAGACGGGGTTGTAGGTCGCGACGACGCGAAACCACTCCTGCTCGATGAGCTCGCGCGGGAAGAACGCCGAGCTGAGAAACAGCAGGACGAAGAACAGCGGAAAGAAGCCCTGCACGGCCTCGCCGGTCCCGGCGCGCAACGCGACGAAGGTGCCGAAGCAGCCGAACGCGAACGAGATCGCGATCGCGAGCGAAAGCAGGACGACCGCCCCCGCGACGCCGCTCGCGATCCCGGCGCCGAACGCGAGTCCGACGACGAGGTACAGCACGGCGCTGACGACGCCCATGAACAGCGCGCCGCCGAGCTGGCCGGCGAGCAGCGCAGCCCCGGAGATCGGCGTCATCGCGAGGCGGTCCAGGAAGCCGTCCTGGATGTCGCGCGCGAGGTCCTGGCCGCCGTTGAGCGCGGCGAACAGCGCGCCCTGCATGAACGGGATCGCGAGCGCGAAGTCCAGGTAGCTCGCAGTCGGAAAGCCCGGCAGCTGCGTCGCGGCGTCCAGGCCCGACGTGTTGACGGCGAGCAGCACCAGCGGAAACACGATCGGGAAGACGAGCTGCGCGGGGTTGCGCAGGATCCGGCGGATCGCGCGGCCGGCGAGCAGGCCGACCTGCGACGGCAGCGCGCTGTGGGCGAGCGCCGTCATGCCAGCGCACGTTCGCGCTCGGGCGCAGGCTCCCGCGGCGCGTCCTCCGCGGCGCCCTCCAGGCTGCGGCCGGTCTTGGCCAGGAAGACGTCGTCGAGCGTCGGCTCGTGCAGCGCGAGGTTCGCGATCGCGACGTTCGCGCTGTCCAGCGCGCGCACGATGTCGGCGAGCTGGTCGGCGCCCGAGTCCAGGCGCACGGCAACCGAGCCGGCGCTGCGCGGCGCGACCGGCTCGCCGAAGGGCGCGAGCGCGTCGCGCGCGGCGCCGCACTCGTCGCCGTCGCGCGGGACGACCTCGACGGTCGGCTTTGCGACCTGCGCCTTCAGCGCCGCCGGCGTGCCCTCGGCGACGATCGTGCCGCGGTCGATGATCCCGACCCGGTTGGCCAGCACGTCGGCCTCCTCGAGGTACTGCGTCGTCAAGAAGACGGTCGTCCCCTCCTGGCGGGCGAGGCGCTCGACCTCCTCCCACAGCGCGGTGCGCGACTGGACGTCGAGGCCGGTGGTCGGCTCGTCGAGGAAGAGGATGCGCGGGTTGTGCAGCAGCGCGAGCGCGAGGTCAAGCCGGCGCTTCATCCCGCCGGAGTAGGTGGATGACTTGCGATCGGCGGCGTCGGAGAGCCCGACGCGCTCGAGCAGCTCGTCGCCGCGCCTGCCGCGCTCGGCGCGCGGGATCCCCTGCAGCCCGCCCTGCAGGCGCATGTGCTCGCGGCCGGTGAGCATCGGATCGAGCGCGACATCCTGCAGCGCGACGCCGATCGCGGCGCGCACCTTCGCGCCCTCCCTGGCGACGTCGTAGCCGGCGACGGTCGCCGTCCCGGCGGTCGGCGGCAGCAGCGTCGTGAGGACCTTGACGGTCGTCGACTTGCCCGCGCCGTTGGGGCCGAGGAAGCCGTAGATCTCGCCCGCCGCGACGCGCAGGTCGATGCCGTCGACGGCCCGCACGCCGCCCTTGAACTCGCGGACGAGGCCCTGCACGTCGATCCCGCGCTCTTCGATCATGCGCGCCAGGATAGGCGGAATTGGTTGAGCGTGTCAACTGTTTGCTTCGTCTATCATCGCATGTCTCAAGTGGACGCCTCCGTCAAGCCAAGCACGTCCGTCGAGGATGCATGGGCGCTGATGGGCCAGCTCTTCTGGCAGCTGCGCCCGCGGATGGTGCGCGTCGCCGGCGAGTTCGGCCTGACTCCACCTCAGCTCTTCGCGCTCAAGACGCTCGACCCCGACAACCCGGTTCCGATGAGCGCGCTCGCCGCGGCGCTGCAGTGCGACAACTCCAACGTGACGGGCCTCGTCGACGGGCTCGAGTCCCAGGGCCTCGTCGAGCGCCGGCCGGGCGAGCACGATCGGCGCGTGCGGATGCTCGTCGTCACCGAGCGCGGCGCCGAGGTGCGCGACCGGCTCGCCGCGGCGATGCAGGAGGTTCCGCCCGAGCTTGCGGCCCTGAGCGCCTCCGACCAGCGCGCGCTGCGCGACATCCTGCGCCGCGCTCTGGGCTGAGCCTGGGCGCTACGCCGCGATCTTCGCGATCGCGCTGATCATCTCGGTCGGATCGCTCAGCTCGCTGGCGCCATGCGTCGCGAGCTCGAGGTCGGCGAGCGCCTCCAGCGCGCGGCTCAGGCGGTCGGCATCCGAGCGCCGCGCCTCGGCGATCCGGCGATCGAGCGCCCACGGGTTGCCCTTGATCGAGGCCTTGATCTGCTGGGGGTTCTCGCCGGCCTCCAGGCGCTGCGCGATCGCCAGCACCTCGCGCATGCGGCGGGCCAGCAGGCCGACGAGCCGCGCGACCGACTCACCCTGCGCCGCAAGCTCGAGATACGCGCGCATCGCCGCCGCGCCGTCGCCCGCGACGAGCGCGTCGACGAGGCCCCACACCTGGTGCTCGGCCGAGTGCGCGGCGGCCTGCTCGACCTCCTCGCGGCCGATCCGCGCGCCGTCGCCGTGCTCGAGCGCGAGCTTCTCGAGCTCGCGCAGCAGCCGCTGCTGGCGCTCGCCGACGTGCGCCACGAGCGCCTGCGCCGCGTCGCGGTCCAGCCGGACGCCGAGCCTGGAAGCCTCGCCCTGCAGCCACTTCGGCAGCTCCCGGGCCTTCATCGTGCATTCCGCGGCGACGCTGCCACCGGCCTTCTCGACGGCCTTCGCGAGCTGCGGGCTGACCTTGAAGCGGCCCTCCTCGCGCGCGAAGAACGCGATCGTCGTCTGCTCGCCGATGCTCGCGAGCGCGGGCAGCAGGTGCGTCTCGATGTCGGCGTCCTTCCAGCGCTCGGCGCCGTCGACGATCAGAAAGCGCCGGCCGATCGCGAACGTCATCGCCGCGAGCGCTCCGGCGACGATCTCCGGAGACGACCGGTCGCCCTCGAAGTACTCGACGCCGCTGGCGCCCGACTCGCGCTCGGCGAGCGCGCGCAGCGCGGCGCGCCGCTCGCCGATCCGGCCGTGGTCGTCGCCGTGGATCAGGTAGGCGGGCTTGAGCTCGGGCACCGGTGGCGAGTCTAGGTCCTGCCCCCGTCGCCGACGTCGCCGATCCAGTAGCGCGGGCCGGGGCCGCGGCTTGCTGCGCGATCTCCCGGATTGGCCAGCTGGCAGCGGTCCAGCGACAGGCACCCGCAGCCGATGCATTCCGTCAGACCCGCCTTGAGCCGCTCGAGCTCGGCGATGCGCTGATCGATCCGCGAGCTCCACCCGTTCGACAGTCGCGACCAGTCCTGGCGCGTCGGGGCGCGGTCGGGCGGCAGCTTGGCGAGCTCGGCGCCGATCTCCTCGAGCGTGAGCCCCACGCGCTGGGCGAACACGATGAAGGCGATCCGCCGCAGCACCGATCGCTGGTAGCGGCGGTGTCCCGAGCCGGCGCGCTCGGAGGCGATCAGCCCCCGCTGCTCGTAGAAGCGCAGAGCGGAGGATGCGACGCCGCTTCGCCGCGCGACCTCCCCGATCGTCAGCAGGTCAGCCACGCGATGAAGAACACCTCCCGACCGTCCGGACGTCAGCGATGCGAAAAGAACCACGACACTCTTGACTTCAAGTCTACTTGAGCTTGTAGCTTGCGCTTCATCTTCGAGACGCAAGGAGCGACCATGGCGATCCAGCAGCAGACCGCGAGCCAGCGGATAACCGCGGAGGTCACCTCA
>JAHWJE010000240.1 GCA_019348575.1 Actinomycetota bacterium
TCCGCCTGGATCCACCGATCCTCGCGGCGAATTCCCGCCGCCGATCACGGCCCAGCGCCGATCGGCGGCTTTCGAAGGGTCCACCCTGCGGGTGCGCCCCCGATCGACCCTGGACCGCGCCGGCGATACGGATTCATCCACGATCCTCGGTGGATTCAGGCTCAGCCGCCGTCGCGGGCGCGCGGGATCTCGCCGGGCCGCAGCGGCGGCTCGCCGGCGGGATCGTCGAATGTCAGCTGGCGCGCGTCCTCGCGCGTGAGCGCGCGCCCGCTGCGCGATCCGCGGCGGGCGCCGCCCTCGTCCGCGCCCGCCCGCGGCGCGAGCGCGGTCACGGCCGTCTCCTCGGCTGTCGGCCGCCGCACAGGCTCGCCGCCCGGCCGCCGCCCGGAACCGGGCTGCGCCGCGGGCAGCGGGGGCTCGGGGCGGTGCGCGGCGCGCATGCGCTGCCCGGCGAAGGCCAGCGCGCCCGCAGCGACGAACGCGACGAAGAAGCCCCACTGGATGCCGACCGTGCCGCCCTCGCCGCTGACGTCGGGGCGGTCGAAGACGCGATAGAAGATCAGCGCCGTCGCCCACAGTCCGGCGCCGAAGACGACGCTGCCGTCGCCGCCGGGCAGGTGGAAGGGACGCTCGTCGGCGCGGGCGAGCAGCAGCGCGAGGACCCCGGCGGCGACGAGGAAGATCGCCGCCTCGACGAACGAGACCGCGCCGAACGCACTGATCGAGTCACTGGCGAAGCTGCTCGTCCCGGTGATCACGACGTTCTTCTCGTACCACGGCAGGAACATCGCCAGCAGCAGGCCGATCGCCGCGCCTCCGGCGAAGCGCTGGTCGCGGTCCAGCGCGACGTAGGTCGCGCGCAGTCGCTGCGCGCCCCGGTTCACGCGCGAGCGGTGAGGATCCACGTCGTGGCGCCGTCCGGGGCCATGGCGCGATTGTACGCCCGCCGGCGGCGGCGACCCGCCGGATGCAGGAGGGCGCCGTCGCCACCGCGAGCCTGTGCTCAGCGCTTGGCCCGCCGGGCCTTGAGCACCCGCAGCGTCCCCTTCGCCGAGCTGCGCCTGCCGGTCAGGTCGGTCGCGCCGATCGCGACGCTGTAGCGACCGGCCCTGCGCGGCGGCCTGGGCCAGCGCAGCGTCCGCACGCCGCTGGCGAGGCGGCCGGCGAGGGTCGCGACGGTCCGCCCGCCGCGGCTCAGTCGCAGCGTCACGTAGGAGGGCTTGTTCAGCGCGACCTTGACCGCGGCGGGCTTGCCGCCGCGCACCTTGGTCGAGATCAGCGCAAGCGCGGCGGGCCGCGTCAGGTAGGCCGTCCAGCGCTGCGCGGCCGCGCAGTAGGGGGCGGGATCGGCCGCGACGGGCGAGCGGCCGGGAGTCGCCCCCCCGGTCGCCGGGGCGAGTGGGGCGGGTCGGGCGGGCGCGGGGTCCTCGGTCAGCCGCGCGCAGAGGCCGCGCAGGAAGTCGCGCGCGAGCACGTGATAGTGCACGTCGGCGTCGCGGTCGAGCGAGTAGCGCGACCAGCCGCCGGTGTCGTAGGCGTCAAGCTCGGCGCGCAGCTGGCCCTCGCCGGCGGCGAACATCGCCACCGCCTCGGGGTCCGCTGTCAGCTTGGCGTAGTCGTGCAGCCCGTTGACCGCCTGCGTGAAGCCGTTGAGCACGCGCAGGCCGGGTGCGAAGGAGTAGATCAGGTAGTGCGCTCCGGCGGGCGTCGCGACGCGCACGCCGCTCGGTGGCGCCTGGCGGAAGACGCCGAGCCCCGCCGTGGCGGCAGCGAGGTACGCCGGCTCGTCGAGCTTGACGGCCGCGCGCGCGATCGCCTGCACGGCGGTCCCCTGTGCCAGCCCGCTGACCCACGGCGGCCGCCCGCCCCCGAAGTCGAAGAGGTACTCCCACGCAATCCCGCCCGCGCGCTGCGCCGCGAGCGCCAGCGCCTCGTCGACGATCGCCCGCAACGACGTCCTGTGGCCGCCCTTCCACAGCGCGTTGGCCTTGCCGAACGTCCCGAGCCACTGGATCTGCAGGCCCTCGCCCGCGTAGTACTGCCAGACGAGCCTGCTGCCCTCGAAGCTCACGCGGGCCCCGTGTCGCAGCAGCGGCCCGCTGGCCCACCACCGGCGGTTGCGCCGGACCGTCTCGAACAGCGCCGGCAGCCGGCTGGCCGTCAACCCGCCGGCCGCGGCCACGCCCTCGAGGTTGCCGATCACCGCGCCGAGCGCCGCCCTGCGCGCGCCGCCGAGCCTGCCGCGCAGCCGGATCGCGTCGGCGTAGATCGCGCGCCTGTCGTCGTGCGTCGCCCGGTCGATGGCGCCCGCGGCGAGCAGCCGCGCAAGCTCGCCGCGCACGGTCGGCTTCTTCGCGGCCGAGCGCGCGAGCAGTCCGCGCCCGCGCGTGGCGCGACGGGAGCGGGTGGCGCGAGCAGCGGCAGGATCGGCGCCGGCGGGCGGCAGGAAACGATCCTCGCGCGCGACCGTGCTGCCGTCGCTGCGCAGCGTCAGCACGGGCGCGGCAACCGCGGGGGGGACGAAGACCAGCGCGATCAGGAGCGCGGGCAGGAAGGCTCCGAGCCTGGTCGGGCGCACGAGTCCGATGCTAGGTCCAACCCGCGGGGTGCGCTGCAGTTGCCCTTGCAGGCGCGAGTTCTCGGGCGCGGCGCCGCCGGTCAGGAGCGGTGGATGTCGCCCAACCGGGCTGACACGTACGCTTGTGGCCGATGCGCACGCCCTCACACACCGCGATCGGCACCTGGAGCGGCGGGCGCTACCTGCACTTCGGCGAGCCGATCGCCGAGGAGCGCCTGGAGGCGCTGCTGACGCCGGGCGACGGCCTGGACACCCTGCTGAGCGCCGACGCCTACGGAGCCGGCGACGCCGACCGCGTGCTCGGCCGCGCGCTGCGCGGGACCGCCCGCGACGCCGTCTGCGTCGTCGGCGCGATCGGCCACGACTTCTACACGGGCGAGCGCGAGGGCGCGAAGGGCTACCCGCGCTTCACCGATCCGCGGCTGCGCGGGGCGGACGGCTACGCCGACTATGTCCGCATGGCGACGGAGCGCAGCCTCGGACGCCTCGGGCTCGACGCCTTCGACGTGCTGCTGCTGCACAACCCCGATCGCACCGGCTACACGAGCGAGGTCGTCTGGGAGGCGATGCGCGCCGTCCGCGACGAGGGCCTGACCGGCAGCCTCGGCGTGGCGCCGGGTCCCGCCAACGGCTTCACGCTGGACATCATCGACTGCCTCGAGCGCTTTGGCGAGCTGATCGATTGGGCGATGGTGATCCTCAACCCGCTCGAGCCGTGGCCGGCCGAGCTGTGCCTCCCCGCGGCGCGCGAGCACGGCGTCGGCGTCATCACGCGCGTCGTCGACTACGGCGGCCTCTTCTGGGACGACGTCCGGCCCGGCCACGAGTTCGCCCCCCGCGACCACCGCACGTTCCGTCCGGACGGCTGGGTGCAGGCCGGCAACGACAAGCTCGAGCGCCTGCGCCCGATCGCCGAGCGCCACGGCCTGACGATGCTCCAGCTCGCGGCGCAGTGGTGCCTCGCGCACGAGCCGGTCGCCTGCGTCGTGCCGACGCTGATCCAGGAGATCGGCGAGGGCGCGAGGCCGATCGAGGACAAGCGCGCGGAGTTGCTCGCCACGCCGCATCAGGTCGTGCTCGAGGACCGTGAGGTGGCGCAGATCCGGGCGATCGGCGACAACACCGGCAGCATGTCGCTGAAGGGCGCCGATCCGCAGCACGAAGGCGATCCGCGCCCCGACCGCTGGCCGCTGACTCCCGACCTCGCGGCCGTCGCCCGCCGCTGGGGCATCGAGCCCGACCGCGACCTGCGCCACCTCTCGCCAACCCGTGGCTAGCGGCCCGGCTCACGAGGGGCGACCGCCAGCCATGAGCCGAGCCACCAAGGCACGCCGCTTCCTCTTCTC
>JAHWJE010000241.1 GCA_019348575.1 Actinomycetota bacterium
CCTGGAGGCGATGAGCATCGCTGCCCGCCCACTGCTTGCGTTCGACAACTCGTATGTGCGCGAGCTGGAGGGCCTGTACGAGCCGTGGCAGGCGACCCCGGCGCCCGCGCCCCGGCTGCTGGCGCTCAACGAGGAGCTGGCGACGGAGCTGGGCGTCGACCCCGACGCGCTGCGAGCACCTGAGGGCGTCGCACTGCTCGCCGGCAACGACACGCCCGAAGGGGCGTCGCCCGTCGCCCAGGCCTACGCGGGCCATCAGTTCGGCGGGTTCTCGCCCCGTCTCGGCGACGGCCGGGCGCTCCTGCTCGGCGAGGTGCTCGACGTGCACGGACGCCGGCGCGACCTGCACCTGAAGGGCTCGGGTCGCACGCCGTTCGCACGAGGTGGCGACGGGAAGGCAGCCGTCGGCCCGATGCTGCGCGAGTACGTGATCGGCGAGGCGATGCATGCCCTCGGCATCCCGACGAGCCGGGCGCTCGCCGTGGTGGCGACCGGCGCCGACGTCAGGCGCGAGACGATGCTGCCCGGCGCGGTGCTCGCCCGTGTGGCGGCCAGCCATCTGCGCGTCGGCACCTTCGAGTACGCCGCAGCGCACGTCGACCCGACGCTCGTGCGGCGCCTCGCCGACTACGCGATCGCGCGCCACCACCCCCACGCGGCCGAGGCGGAGAACCGGTACCTCGCGTTCTTCGAGGCCGTCGTCGACGCTCAGGCAGCGCTGGTCGCGCGCTGGATGCTCGTCGGGTTCATCCACGGCGTCATGAACACCGACAACATGACGATCTCCGGCGAGAGCATCGACTACGGCCCGTGCGCGTTCATGGACGCCTACGACCCCGCCACGGTGTTCAGCTCGATCGACTACGCCGGCCGCTACGCCTACGGCAATCAGCCGCAGATCGCGCAGTGGAACCTGGCGCGGTTGGGCGAGACGTTGCTGCCGATGCTGCACGGCGAGACCGGTGCGGCGGTTGCGGCGGCGACCGGCGTGCTGCAGTCGTTCCGCGACCGCTACGACGCGTACTGGCGGCACGGAATGCGCGCCAAGTTGGGCCTCACCGACGGCCGGCGCGAGGAAGACGAGGCGCTGATCGACGACCTGCTGGCGCTGCTGCACGCGCAGGGCGTCGACTTCACCTCGTGCTTCCGCGCGCTGTCCTCGGCAGCGCGCGGAGATGCGGCACGTGCGCGATCGCTGTTCGCCCAGCCCGCCGCCTTCGACGCCTGGTCGCAGCGCTGGCAGGCACGGCTGTCGTCGCAGGCGGCTGAGCCGCAGGCGATCGCGGAAGCGATGGACCGCGTCAACCCCGTCTACATCCCGCGCAACCATCACGTCGAGGAAGCGCTGGCCGCAGCGACCGCCGGCGACCTGGGACCGTTGCGGCGACTGCTCGACGTGCTCGCCCGGCCCTTCGAGGAACGGCCCGGCCTGGAGCCGTACGCCGAACCGGCCTCGCCGAGCTTCGACGCGACGTACCGCACGTTCTGCGGGACTTGAGCGCCGGCGCAGGGTCGGCAGCGGATCGTGCACGGGTTCGACGCCGAGGGCGGTGCCGCGCGCCGTCCTGCTTGCGCTGGTTTAGAACCCGCCCCGCGCGGGGCATCAGGCGGACGTGGCCGCGAGCTCGAGGGCGCCTATCTCGCAGCGCGCCGCGGCCCGCGATCGCGGAAGCGCTGATGCCCGCCGCTGCTCGACGCGTCGCCGACGCGCTCTGAACCGGGTGGCGGACGCGGTCGGAGCGCCACCGTCGTGAACCAGCGCTCGATCGGCGACGCGCGCGTCGGCGCCGTCGGGCTGGGGGCGATGCCGCTCTCGGTGAACGGTCGCCCCTCGCTGGAGCGGGCGCGAGCGACGCTGCGCGCGGCATATGACGCCGGCGTGACGTTCGTCGACACGGCCGACGCCTACTGCGTGGACGCGAGCGACGTCGGGCACAACGAGGCGCTGGTCGCCGAGCTGCTGGGCGAGCTGGGAAGCGGCGCCGACGACGTCCTCGTCGCGACGAAGGGCGGGCACGTCCGCGACGCCGCCGGCGGCTGGCAGCTCGACGGGCGCCCGGAGCACCTCACGCGCGCCGCGCACGACAGCGCGCGGCGCCTCGGCGTCGATGCGATCGGGCTGTATCAATTCCATCGCCCCGATCCCGCCGTCCCCTTCGCGGAGTCGATCGGCGCGCTCGCCGATCTCGTCGCGGCCGGGACGGTCCGCATGGCGGGGGTCTCGAACGTCGACGCGTCGCAGATCGCACAGGCGCGCGCGATCCTCGGCGATGCGCTGGTGAGCGTCCAGAACGAGTTCTCGCCGGCGTTTCGCTCCAGCGAGCACGAGCTGCGCCTGTGCGGCGAGCTCGGGCTGGCGTTCCTGCCGTGGGGCCCGCTGGGCGGCATGTCCGCGGCGGCCGGGCTGGGGCGCGACCACCTCGGCGTCGCCGAGCTCGCCGCGCAGCGCGGGGTCTCGCCGCAGCGACTGTGCCTCGCGTGGATCCTCGCGCAGGGGCCGCACGTCATCCCGATCCCGGGCGCGAGCCGCCCCGCCACGATCGCCGATTCCGCCGCGGCGGTGACGCTCCGCCTGACCGCCGACGAGCTCGCGCGGCTGGATGAACGGTCCGTGAACGCGGGTTGAGAGCTGCTGCTTCGGGGTATCCGACCCGGCGCCGGTCGGGTGACTGGACGGCAGCAACCCATGATGCCGTCGAACGCCACCTCATCACACGCACGTCCGATCGAGCTGGTCGGTGCGTTCGAGAGCACGTACCTGCCCGGACACGACACGGACATCATCGAGTCGTCGGGGCACGCGCGGCGCTGGCGCGAGGACCTCGAGCTCATGCGCGAACTCGGCGTCACGCGGCTGCGCTACCCGATCCGCTGGCACCGCGTGGAGCCCGCGCCGGGCCGGTATGACTGGCGGCACACCGACGAGGTCATGCGGTTCATGCGCGACGAGGGCCTTCGCCCGATCGTCGACCTCGTCCACCACACCAGCTACCCGCGCTGGCTGCACGACGGCTTCGCCGATCCGCGCTTCGGCGCGGCGTATGTCGCGTACGCCGACGCCGTCGCCGACCGCTACCCGTGGATCGAGGAGTACACGGCGTTCAACGAGCCGTTCGCGACGCTGTTCCTCAGCGGCCACGACGCGGTCTGGCCACCGTTTCATCACGGCGTCGAGGGGCTCGTCGGGCTGCTGCGCAACGTCCTGCCGGCGATCGCCGAGGTGACGCGGCACTACCGCGAGCGGCTGCCCGGCGCACGCCACGTCTGGGTGGACTCGTGCGAGGGCCATGCCGCGCTCGACGACGTCGCCGAGGACTTCGCCGCGTACTGCGACGACCGCCGCTTCATCGCCATCGACGCCATCCTCGGCCGTGCGGGCGACCGCGACCGCCCGTTCGTCGAGGCCGTCGTACGAGCGGGCGGCGCCGACCTGCTCGAGCTCGAGCCCGGCCACGTCGACGTGCTGGGCCTGGACTACTACGCGCACCACGAGTGGTGCTACCGCGCGCGCACCACACCGCTGCCCCCCGAGATCGCGCGCCGGATGCGCCACCCGCACGGGCCCGGACACCCGCAGGAGCACGCCGTCGAGGGCGTCGTGCCGTCGCTGGCACCGCGCGGGCTGGCAGCCCTCGCCGGCGAGTACTCACAGCACGTCGGCCTGCCGATGATCCTCGGCGAGACGAACATCCGCGGCGCGACCTCCGACCGCGCGACGTGGCTGAAGCACACGCTGGAGCAGTGCGAGCAGGCGCGCGCCGCCGGCGTCCCGATCGACACCTACTGCTGGTTCGGGCTGCTCGACTCGCTGGACTGGATATCGCTGCTCGAGCGCTGCGACCGCGAGATCGACCCCGTCGGCGTGTTCGGCCTCGACGCCGACCTGCGGCGCATCCGCTCGTCGATGTCGCGCGCGTTCGCG
>JAHWJE010000242.1 GCA_019348575.1 Actinomycetota bacterium
TGAACGGGTGGCCGACGAGCAGCCGGCTCGGGTCCTGCATGTGCTCGCCCTGTTCGCTCGCCGGCAGCCCGGACGTCGAGGTCAGCAGCAGCGCGCCCGAGGGCGCCGCGCGCTCGACCCGCGCCCACAGGTCCCGCGTGAAATCGATCTTCTCGGGCCCCTGCTCCTGTACGAGGTCCGCCCGCTCGACCGCGCGCTCGAGGTCCGGCTCGAACGACAGCCGCTCGCCGAGGCCCTCGCTCGGCAGCCCGAGCGCGGCGAGGAACGGGCCCCGACTCTCCTGGAGGCGCTCGACGACCGACACGCCGTCCCCTTGCCCTCGCAGCGGCGAGCGCATGCACCGGCTCGGGCAGTCGCGGGCGCGTGCCCAGGATGGGCCGTCTCACGCGTCGAGCAGCTCGACGACGCGCTCGACCGGCCGCGCGAGCAGCGCCCGGTTGCCGCGCACCACGATCGGCCGCTGCAGCAGCCGGGGATGCTCGGCCATCGCCGCGACGAGCGCGTCGTCCGACACGCCCTCCTCCAGCAGCCCGAGCTCCGCCACGAGCGGCTCGCGCAACCGCAGCACGTCGCGCGGGCGCAGTTCGGCCTTCGCCAGCAGGTCGCGGATCGTCTCCTCGTCGAGGCCGGTCTGGTGGTACTCGACGCCGGTGTACTCGATCCCGCGCTCGGCCAACAGCGCCGCGAGCTTGCGGCAGGTCGAGCAGCTCTTGACCTCGTAGATCGTCAGCTCGGGCATGCTCTGACGAAGTCCAGCAGGCTGTCGTGGTCGTCGCGGCAGGCGGGACAGCCTCTGAGGTGCGCGCGCATGCCGGGGATCGCACGAGCGGCGTCGGCGCCCGCGAGCTGGAGGTCGACGTAGCGGTCGAGCTGTTCGAAGCACTCGTCGCAGGTGAGCTCCGGCTCGCCGGGGCCGAGCAGCGCGGCGATGAGCTGACGGTGATCGGCGGTGTGATCGTTCATCGGTGCCGGCCTCCGACGTCGAAGCCGTCGGCCGCCAATCGGCGCCGGAGCTTCCTGCGGGCGTCGTGCAGCGTCTTGTACAGCGCTCCGCGGGTGGTGTTGAGTCGTTCGGCGAGGACGTCGATCGGCACGCCGTTCAGCGTGATCGCGACGAGCACCTCGCGCTGATGGGCGCTCAACGCCTCGGCGATCGCCGCCTGCAGCGCGGCGAGCAGCTCGCTCTCCTCTGCCTGGTCGCACGGCGAGGCGACGCCGGAGGCGATCAGCGACCAGCTGTCGGGCTGCAGCGGCAGCTCGCGATCCTGCCAGGCGCGGCGGCGCAGCTTCACGGCGGCCTCGTAGAGCGCGAACTTGTAGGCCCAAGTCGTGAAGCGGCTGTCGCCGCGGAAGCTGTCGAGCTTGGAGAGCACCGCGACGAGCGCGTCGTCGGCGGCCTGGTTGGCGAGGTCGTCGTGGTCGCCGCCGCGCAGGTGAGGCAGCACGACCCGGCGCCGGGAGATCTCGAAGCGGGCGGCGCGCAACAGCAGCTCGTGCAGCCGGGTGACGGCGGCTTCGCGTTCGCGGCCGTCAGCAGCGAGGTCCTCGAGCCAGCGCCGCGAGTCGGCGTCCAGCGCATCTGCGGGTGTCCTGGTCGCCGAGCGCTCGCGGCTCATGGCAGGGACGGTACTGTCGCTGGCCGGGCGCAGGATCATGCCGAGCCGCCCTCCAGCGGAGCGAGGATGCGGGCGGCGAGCTCGGGCGCACAGCCGCGGTCAAGCAGCGTGAGCAGCTCGTGCAGGTCGACCGCCGGCTCGTCGGCGAGCTGGGCCGCGAGCCGCGGCTCGAAGCCGGCTACCATCAACCGCCGCCGGCGCCACTCCTCGATCGTGGCGCGCTGCGCCGCGCTGCTTGTGCGTCCCGGTGGCTGTCCCATCGCGTGATGTGCGTCCGCAGCCGCGCCGTTCTTACCACGCTGCCGGCGCCGGCGCCGGGGCGGTCGCTGGTCGGCGCGGCGCACCGTCCTGGTGCAGTGGCGGGTGCTCGCCGAAGGCGCGGCGGCGTCCGGCGCGTACGCCATTGGCGATCACGAGGATCTCGGCGAGCTCGTGGACGGCGACGACGGCGGCCAACCCGAGGACACCGGTCGCCGCGAGCGGGATCAGCGTCAGCAGGATGGCGCCCGACAGCAGCAGGTTCTGGCGCATGATCCGGCCGGCGCGGCGCGCGTGCGTGAGGGTGTCGGGGAGGTGGCGCAGGTCGTCGCCCATCAGCGCGACGTCGGCCGCCTCGATCGCGACGTCGGTGCCGATCGCGCCCATCGCGATCCCGACGTTCGCGCTGGCCAGGGCGGGGGCGTCGTTGATGCCGTC
The DNA here is from genome assembly GCA_019348575.1 of Actinomycetota bacterium. Next base: position 2,313 of record JAHWJE010000242.1, read on the forward strand.
GCCGACCATCGCGGTCGGTCGCTCGCGCTGCAGACGCTCGACGACGTCGACCTTGTCGGTCGGCAGCAGCCCGGCGTAGACCTCGTCGATGCCCGCCTGCTCGGCGAGGGCGCGCGCGGTGCGCTCGTTGTCGCCGGTCAGCATCGCGACGCGCGTCCGGATCGCGTGCAGGCCCGCGACGGCGGCGGGCGCCTCGGGGCGCAGCTCGTCGCGGACCGCGATCGCGCCGAGCGTCTCGCCGTCGCGCTCGATCAGCACGACGGTCGCGCCGTCGCCCTGCAGCTCGCGCACCCGTGCCTCCAGTGCCCCCGGCTCGACGAAGCCGGGGCGGCCGAGACGCAGCCGGCGCCCACCCAGGCGTCCGACGAGGCCGTTGCCGGGCACCGCCTCGACGTCCTCGGCGCGCGCTTTCTGCTGTTTGAGCGCGGTGGCGATGATCCCGGTGCCGATCGGCACGGGGACCAGCGGCTTGACCGGCGACGCCATGTCGTAGGTGTTGAAGTTGTTGGCGTAGATGAAGTTGTGGTCGACCTGGGCGCTGTCGGCTGGGAAGCCGGGATGGCCGGCGGAGAACAGGGTGTCGCTGGCGATGCCCGTGGTGTTGCCGTAGATGTGGTTGTTGGTCACCCGCACTGCGTTGCCCATCGAGCCGGAGTAGCCCAGCGCCGAGTTGCGCATGTCGCACCTGGTGATCGTGGTGTTGTAACGCGGCGCGTCGGGATAGAACGACGTGGTCTGCGAGCCGGTCTCCGGCGTGGCGCCCGGGTAGAGCGCGGCGTCGCCGGCGCCCATGCCGTCGCAGTTCTGGATGCGCTGGTGGTCACTCGTGAACGCCAGGTGGCCGTAGTCGGCGTTCCAGAAGAACTTCGTCCGGTCGAGCAGCGTGCCGTCGGTCTCCTCGACGTAGAAGCCGTACTCGAGGCCGCCGCGCATGAGGAAGTTGCGGCCCACGAAGCCGTCGGCGCGATCGACGCGGAGGACCACGTGCTTGGAGTGGTCGCGCGGCTTGGCGGCCGGCTTGGCGGCGCGCCCGCGATAGCGCGAGCCGGCGTCGAGCAGGACGTCCTCGGGACGGACGCCCGAGCCCTCCATCTGCAGGTTGCAGCGCACGCAGGGGGCGTTGTCGGGGATGCCCTCACGATTCTCACGCGGAGGCTCGGGAACCGGGCGTCCCACGCGCCGGCCCTGCACATAGATGAGGTTCTGGTCGTTGGGGCAGTGGTACTGGTACGCGTACGACAGCGCGGTCCCGTCCTCGCCGGGCTTGTCGCCGTTGGTGCGGTACTGGTCGCACTTCGGGTCGTGCGTCGGCTGCGCGCGCGCGGTGGGCTCGGTGTAGAGCCCCGGCATGATCACGACGCGCGAGTTGTTGCCGGCGTCGTCGCCCGCCGGCTGGATCTCGTCGTACCGGCACAGCCGGCGCAGCCGCCGGTTCTGGCGCAGGAGCCTGCGCGCCCGCTTCTTCGTCAGCTTCCGCTTGTCCGACGGGCGGATCTCGTAGCCGTTGCGCCGCGCCCGGCGGATCGACTGCTTGAGCAGCTTCATCGAGTCCGGCCGGCAGACGACCTTGGTCTGGCGCCGCTGG
>JAHWJE010000243.1 GCA_019348575.1 Actinomycetota bacterium
GAAGAACGCGCAGTCGACGCGCAGCTTCCCGAGGTCCAGCGTCGTGCCGCACACGACCTCACCCGCGGCGCGGTGCGGGAACTCGCCGTCCTCGTCGCCCACCCACAGCTCCAGCCCGGCGTGGATCTGCCGCCCGTCGCCGTCGTACGTCGTGCTCAGCCGCGGGTCGCGCACCGCGACCGCGCTGCCGCCGATCACGACGTGCGCGGCGAACTCCTCGTCAGCGTGGTGCTTCGCGGAGCTGGGGCGGGCGGCGCTCAGCGTCACGGCGGTGGCGTCGTCCATCCAGGCCGACACCGTCCGCGCCAGCTCGAGCTTCGACCAATCCGCCCGGCCCCACGCGTGGCCGCGCTGCCCCAGGCAGTCCACCCGCCGGCCGCCGGCGCTCCCCCGCACGCGGCAGAGCTGCTCGTAGCCGCTGCTCTGACCGACGGACGCGTCCGCCGGCGTCGAGAGCGCCTCGACGTCGAGGTCGAACACGCCCTCGAACGTCGCCTTCCACCGGCGCAGCGGCTCTACGACCTCGATCGCGACGCCCTCCGTGCGCACCGCGACCGGCTCGGCCTTCGGCGCGGGCCGTACCACCGGCGCCGGACCCGGCTCCTTCACCGCGACCGGCTCCGGCTGCGGGGACGGGGCCGCGGCCCGCGGGACCGGCGGCGCGGAGAGCGTCGGCACGCTGACCGGACTGCCGGGCGCCGGCGGCGCGATCATGGCGACTGCCGGGCGCTTCGCGAAGGGGTCGACCGGCGGACCGCACGCCGTCGCGCGGGCGAAGGCGCGCTCGTTCATCGTCGCGGTCGCGTCCGACGATCAGGGCATGCCCCTCGCGACGGTGCGCCTCCAGGGCGCCAACCCCTACGACTTCACCGGCGCGGTGCTGGCCTGGGGCGCGGCGGCGGTGGCCGCCGGCCGTCTGCGCGCCACCGGCGCGCTCGGGCCGGTCGACGCGTTCGGGCTCGACGCGCTCGAGGCCGGCGTCGCCGAGGCGGGGATCGCGCGCCGCCTCTAGCTGGATCGAGCGGCCGGGGGTGCGGGCCGTGCTCGGAGTGTCGGGGGCTGCGGGCAGATGCGCCGCCCTTGACTCGTGAGTGAGTGATCACTTACGGTGGCGCCGTGCTCGCGCCGATCGCCCGCCTCGTCACCGCGCACCCGCGCCGCGTCCTGGTCGCGACCGTCGCCTTCCTCGCGCTGGCGATCGGCTTCGGCGTTCCCGTCACGACCAAGCTGTCGGTCGACCCGGACCTCGACTTCATCGACCCGCAGTCCGAGAGCAACGTCACGGGCGAGGAGCTGCGCGAGGCGATCGGGCGGGGGCTGAGCCCCGGGATCATCGTCCTCGTCCGCTCCGGCGCCCCGCTGCGCAGCGATGCCGGGCGCGCGAAGCTGCGACAGGTCGTCGAGCGCGTAGAGGCCGTCCCCGGCGTCGCCGAGACGAGGTCGGCGCTGAGCGATCCGCGGCCGGCGAGCCCGTTCGTCTCACAGGACGGCAGGTCGAGCTTCGTCGCCGTCTTCGTACGCGCCGGCGCCGACGGCGAGGAGACGGGGCTGCGCGTGGACGAGGCGACCGACGACGTGCCGGGCGTGCAGGTCGGCGGCGGCGCCGTCGCCGGACCGGCCGTCGGCGATCAGGTCTCCGAGGACCTCGCGCGCGCCGAGATGATCGCCTTCCCGCTGCTGTTCATACTCGCGCTCGTCGTCTTCCGCGGCGCGATCGCGGCGCTGCTGCCGCTGTTCGTCGGCCTGCTGACGATCATGACGACGTTCCTCGGGCTGCGGCTCTTCAACGAGGCCACCTCGCTGTCGATCTTCGCGCTGAACCTCGCGATCGGCCTCGGCCTGGGCCTCGCGATCGACTACTCGCTGTTCGTCCTCTCGCGCTATCGCGAGGAGATGGAGCGCGACGGTCCCGGGCGCGAGGCGCTGCTGCGCACGCTGCGCACGGCCGGGCGGACCGTCGTCTTCAGCGCGCTGACCGTCGCGGCGGCGATGCTCTCGCTGCTCGTCTTCCCGCAGCGCTTCCTGTACTCGATGGCGATCAGCGGCTCGCTCACCGCGCTCGGCGCGGGCCTCATCTCGCTGACCGCGCTGCCGGCGCTGCTGATGGTGCTCGGCGAGCGGATCGACGCGTTCGCGCCCAAGCGCTGGCGCCACCGCGAAGCGGCCACGCGCAGGGGCTTCTGGTATCGCCTGTCGCACGGGGTGATGCGCCGGCCGGTGCTCGTCGCGGTCACGAGCGCGGCGGTGCTGATCGCCGCCGGCATCCCGTTCTTGAGGATCGACTTCGTCGGCGTCGACGCGAGCGTGCTGCCCGACAGCGCCGAGGCCAAGCAGGTCGACACCGCGCTGCGCAGCGAGTTCCCGCCGGGCCGAGCCTCGCCGCTGCACGTCGCCGTCAGCGCCCCGCGCGCCAGTGGCGCAGAGGTGCGGGCGTACTCCCGGCGGCTCGCGGGGCTGGCGACCGTCGCCGCGGTCGACCCGCCGCGCTTCGTCGGCGACGACACGTGGCTGGTCAGCGTCGTGCCGACCGTCGGCGCGCTCGAGAAGCCCGCGCTGGATCTCGTCCGCGCCGTGCGCGCCGGTCCGGCGCCCGGTCCGGTCCAGCCGCGGGTCGCCGGCGAGTCGGCGCGCTTCGTCGACCAGCGTGCCGGCCTCGCCGATCGCCTGCCGCTGGCGGTCGCCGTGCTCGCGATCACGACGCTGCTGATCCTGTTCGCGATGACGGGCTCCGTGATCCTGCCGCTCAAGGCGCTGCTGATGAACGTCCTCGGTCTGAGCGCGGCCTTCGGGCTGCTCGTGTTCATCTTCCAGGACGGCCGCCTCGAGGGGCTGCTGGACTACACCAGCCAGGGCGGGCTGGAGATCACCCAGCCGCTCGTGCTGCTCGCGATCGCGTTCGGGCTGAGCACCGACTACGGCGTCTTCCTGCTGACGCGCATCAAGGAGGCGCGCGACGCGGGCGCGCCGAACGACGAGGCCGTCGCGCTCGGCATCCAGCGCACCGGGCGGATCGTGACGGCCGCCGCGCTGCTGCTCGTCGTCGCGATCGGCGCCTTCGCGACGTCGGACATCGTGTTCATCAAGCAGATCGGCGTCGGCGTCGCCGCGGCGGTGCTGATCGACGCGACGATCATCCGCGCGCTGCTCGTGCCCGCGCTGATGAAGCTGCTGGGCGAGCGCAACTGGTGGGCGCCGCGCCCGCTCGCCCGGCTGCACGCGCGCCTGCGCCTCGGCGAGGCGTGACGCGGCTAGGATCCACCCCTCGCTGCCGCGCCGCCCTCGGCGATCCCGATGAACGCCTCCCAGCGGCGCTTGTCACGCGACGCGCGCCGCCGTTCCTCAGACCCCTCCTCTGCCGACGACAGCGCGTCCTCGGCGCGCTTGAGCTTGTCGCGCAGGTCACCGAGGTCGAGCGAGTCGGGGCTGTGCGCCTCCTCGACGAGGAGCAGGACGCCGTCGGGTGAGACCTGGACGTAGCCCTCACCCTGCGCGTAGGTGACGAAGTCGGATTCCGACTCGCCGCGATACAGCCGCAGCTCGGTCGGCTCGAGCATCCCGAGCAGCGGCTGGTGGCGGGCGAGGATGCCGATCGACCCCGTCGTCGTCCGCGTCGAGATCTGCACGACCTCGTCGTCGAAGCACGCGCCCTCGGGCGTCAGGACCTCGGCGCGGAAGGGGGTCTTGGCCATCAGCGGTCCTCCTCGTCGTCCTTGGCGTCAGCCTCGTCGTCGTCCTTGGCGTCGGCCTCCTCGTCGTCCTTGGCCTCGGCCTTCACGTCTGCCGTGTCGTCGGACTCCTCGTCTTCCTCGGCGTCCGCCTTCTCGTCTGCCTTCTCCCCGCGGGCGGCCTTCAAGACGTCGTCGATCGTGCCCTTCAAGAAGAAC